>NZ_CEWCAA010000012.1:0-52067 GCF_982429025.1 Enorma sp. | reverse complement strand
CATCTAACTGAGTGACGCTTCGCCGCGTTGTGCGGCAACCACGGGGCAACGCGCCCTACTCGCCATCTCCATCGCGCACACCGGTGTCGTGGTGCTCGATGGCATCCGCCACGGTGAAGCCCTGGTCCTCGCCAAGCGAGCGCCACTTGGGCGTTACGATGCGCTGCGCCGGGTACACGCCGCGGTGTCCCGCCACCAGATAGCTCACAAACGAGACGATAACGAAGTACGGAGCCGCCAAACCCCCGAAGAGGTCCACGCCGAGCAAGATCGTCGTCATGGGCACGTTGAGCGCCGAACCGAACACGCCCACCATGCCGAGCGCCGCACCGAACGCCGGCGTAACGCCAAGCGAATAGCCAAGCGCCGCGCCGAGCCAACCACCGAGCGAGGCCCCGATGCCGAAGATGGGCGTGACCTCGCCGCCCTGAAAGCCCGCCCCCAGCGTAAGCGCCGTCATGGCGAGCTTGAGCAACGCATCGACGGGCGTCGCGGCCCCCGTGAACCCAGCCTCCACAAGCCACGAGGAAAGTCCTCCGTAATCGTATAAGCCAAAGACCACATAGGTCCCGAGCACCACGAACGCGCCAACCAGCGCCGCTACCAAGTAGTTCGTGATATGGGCGGCATAGAATCGCTTGACAACGCGAATCGCCCCCGAGAACATGCGCGCCGCGATACCGAAGACCACCGCGGCCAGCACCGCGAACGCAAGCGAGGAAGGCCCGAGCTGCGGGACCATGCCGATGGAGTAGCTCTCGCGCGGGGCTCCGAGCGCCGTCGTCACGGCATCGCCGACAAACGAGGCGAGCAAACAGTACACGCCAGCGCGATATTGCAGCTTGCCCACGAAGCACATCTCCATACCGAAGAAAGCACCCGCAAGCGGCGTGCCGAACACCCCGCCGAACGCAGCGGAAATGCCCGCCATGAGGAGATCTTGATGATCGTATTCGCCAAGCTTGAAGAGACGCGAAACGGCATCGGCAATCGTCCCCCCAATCTGGACCGCCGTGCCCTCTCGGCCCGCCGAACCGCCGGCAAGATGCGTGGCAACCGAGCACACAAAGGTGAACGGTGCCATAACGGGCGGAATGCGCCTGCCAGAGACCGCGCAATCAATCACCAGGTTATTTCCGCGCGCAGCGTCCTTGCCGTACCTGCGATAGAGCCACGCGGTGAAGACGCCAACCGCCGGCAGCAGCGCGAAGCAGATGAGATGGGCTTCGCGAAAACCCGTAACCGCATCTAGGCACGTGAGAAACGCCCAAGCAGCAACGCCCATGAGCGCTGCGACAAGCGCGACGAGCGAGAAGAGACGCAGGCTCTGCCATGCGTTGCGAGCCCCTCGAATCGTATCCTCGGCGAACACATGCTCGCGAGCTCGCAGGTAGCCACCGATGGCGGCAGATGTACGAGCAGGTGCCCCGGCTCCGTCGAACTCAGAGACGGATCGCTCTTCCATACCGGCTGCGGTGTCGCTCTCCTTCATTATTGCGCCCCTAGAAAACGAGGTGCTTGGCTGCGTTGTACACGCAGATGAGCACGATGACGACCATGAGCCCGCTGAAGAGCTTGTCCACGTGGCGCTCGTCGATATGCTTGTTGATGGCGCGCCCGCAGATGCCGCCCAAGATGCCGCAGCAGATCATGCCCGCGATGAGCAAGGGGTCGATGACAGAGAAATCGACGGTAGGAATGCTCGTGACGGTACTCGTCGCCTGCGAGCACAGGATGATGAAGAGCGAATTCTGCGCCGCCTGCTTTGTGCCCATGCTGAAGAAGAAATAGAGCACGACGAGGTTGATGGGGCCTCCGCCGATGCCAAGGAACGACGACATGACGCCGAGTGCGAAACCGATGACCACACACGCCGCAGCACCCGAGATGCTGAGCGTGGAGATACGGCTCTTGTTGAGGTTATAGACGAGCGTCCCGATCGTGATGATGCCGAGGGCGACCGCCTGAACGGCACCTGCGAGCTCGGGCGTGGGAAACAGCCCCTCCACGATATCGAAGAGCTGCTTTCCCGCGAGGCCGCCCACCGCTGCTCCAACCGCCAGGGGCACCGCCGTCTTGCCCTCGATGGAAGTTGCGCCCGAGAGACGGTTGCGCAGCACCGAATAGCAGGTCATGGCCAAGACCGTGCAGCCCGAGAGGAAGTTGATGGTACCGGGCAAGAGCGCACCCGAGGCATCGAGTACGGGCTTGATGATCACGCCGCCGCCGATGCCGCAAATGGCCCCGATAATCGAGGCGCCGAAGCTGATGATGAAGAACAGGGCGTACATGAAACCTCCCGTTACCCGAGCCATACGGTTTCCCAGTATAGCGCGGATAACGGGAGGTCCAGAAACTTCGTCCTACGCAAAATGAGGACAGAGGAGATTTTACCCGAGCAGACCAGCTACCTATGCGGCGCGGTAAACGCGGCGTGGCTGCTCCTCGCCGCGGACGGCGGCGGCGGTCACCACGACCTTGGCCACGCCCTGCTCGCTCGGCAGGTCGAACATCGTGCGCTGCAGAACGTCCTCGCAGATGGAACGCAAGCCGCGGGCACCGGTCTTCCGCTCGAGCGCGAGCTTGGCCACGGCGCGCAACGCCTCGGGCTCAAACTCGAGCTCGCAGTCTTCGAGCTGGAACATGCGGCGGTACTGCTTCACGATGGCGTTCTTGGGCTCGGTGAGAATCGAGACCAAATCGTCTTCGTCAAGCGCCTCGGTGTGCGTGATCACCGGCGTGCGTCCGATGAACTCCGGAATCATGCCGAAGCTGTTGAGGTCCTGCGGCAGAACCTGGCTCAAGAGGTCGTTCTCGTCGGTGGAGGTGGGGCCGGCGAGCTCGGAGTTGAAACCGATGCCCTTGTTGCCCACGCGGTCCGCAATGATCTTGTCGAGCCCCACGAACGCGCCGCCGCAGATGAAGAGGATGTTCGTGGTATCGATCTCAAGGAGCTCCTGCTGGGGGTGCTTGCGCCCGCCCTGGGGCGGCACGCTCGCCACGGTACCCTCGAGGATCTTGAGAAGCGCCTGCTGTACGCCCTCACCCGAGACGTCGCGCGTGATGGAGAGGTTCTCCGCCTTGCGCGCCACCTTGTCGATCTCGTCGATGTAGATGATGCCCACCTGGGCGCGCTCGATGTCGCCGTCGGCTGCGGTGATGAGCTTCAGGAGGATGTTCTCCACGTCCTCGCCCACATAGCCTGCCTCGGTGAGCGCCGTGGCGTCCGCGATGGCAAAGGGCACCTCGAGGATGCGCGCGAGCGTCTGCGCTAAAAGCGTCTTGCCCGTACCCGTGGGGCCCAGAAGCAGGATGTTCGACTTGGCGAGCTCGACATCGGCCAGATCGTCCGCCGGAGCAGCATGTTTTCCGAGCGGAGCCTGGGGGGTGCGCCCGTCGCTCGAGTCGAACGCCCCCTCGGCAGCCCCGCCCTCGAGCACGCGGCGGTAGTGGTTATAGACCGCTACCGACATAGCGCGCTTCGCGTCCTCCTGGCCCATCACGTACTGCGAGAGCTCATCGTAAATCTCATGCGGCGTGGGCACGCGGGTGATGACCTGACGGCCCGAGCCCTCCGCCTCCTCATCAACCGCCTCGACCTCAGGCGTCGCGAAGGCATCTGCGCCGAAGGCGTTCTCCCCCATCATGTAAGGATAGCCGGGGTTCTGCTGCATGAAATCGTGGGCGAGCGATTCCTCGAGGATCTCGACGCATGCCGAGACGCACTCATCGCAGATAAAGGTGTTGTTGGGCCCCTTCACGAGCTTGCGCACCTGCCCCTGCTCCTTCCCACAGAAGGAGCAGCGGATGGTGCCGCCTTGCGATTCGCCCTGGTTGCCGGTCATGCCGGAGCGGGGATCCATGGCCATTATTCTGCACCCTTCGCAGCCTCGGAGCGGTTCGCGATAATCCGGTCAACGAGGCCGTACTCGAGGGCGTCGGTGGCGCGCAGGTAATGGTCGCGCTCGGTGTCCTGCTTGACCTTGTCGAACGGCTGGCCGGTAGCATCGGCGAGAATCTGGTTCAAGTTCTTGCGGATGCTCTTGATCTCCTCAGCCGCGATCTCGATCTCGGTCTGCTGCCCCTGAGCGCCGCCGCTCGGCTGGTGAATCATCACCATGGAATTCGGCAGGCAGAAGCGCTTGCCCTTGGCGCCACACGCGAGCAGCACCGCCGCCATGGAGGCGGCCATGCCTACGCAGATGGTGGAGACGTCGGGCTTGATGAAGTTCATGGTGTCGAGAATGGCAAGACCGGAGTACACCTCGCCGCCGGGAGAGTTGATGTAGAGCGAGATGTCCTTCTCGGCATCCTGGCTCTCCAGGTGCAAAAGCTGGGCGATCACGAGATTCGCGGTCACGGAGTTGATCTCTTCGCCCAGAAAGACGATACGGTCGTTCAAGAGGCGGGAATAGATGTCGTAGCTGCGCTCGCCGCGCGGGGTCTGCTCGATGACATAGGGCACGAGCGCGGAATCGGTTCGAAGTAGCGCCATGGGGCTCCTTTCTTCATGCGTTTCAAAGACGTACGGTGCCCGGCCTGCTTGCGGGCCTGGCACCGTACGGAAGACGCCGGTTTACCGGTATGATACTGTACCCAGAACACGGGCTGCTACACCAACGGGCAGCTCGCCGAAAAACATCGGCAAACGCCCCGGCAGCGGAAGCGAGCTACTCGGCAGCGCTCTCGGAATCGTCGGCGGTATCGCCCTCGTCCTGCTTCGCGCTCTCGTCGACCTCGGTAACCTGGGCGTTCTCGACCAGCCAGTCGCAAGCCTTGGAGCGACGGATGGAGTCGCGGATGGCGGGCATGCGGCCCTCGGCGATGAAGCTCGCCTTCGAGGCCTCCACGTCCTCGACGCCGGCGTTCTCGAACTCCTTGTCCACGTCCTCGTCGGTGACCTCGACCTTGAGCTCGCGGGCCAGAGCATCGAGCGCGAGGGACTCGCGGGCCACGTCGTTGGCCTGACGATGCAGGTCGGCGATGAACTGGTCGGAGGTGATCTGCGAGGCCTGGAGCCACTGGTCAAGGCTCATGCCGCGCTGGGCAAGGTTGTTCAGGAAGGTCTGGCCGAGCTCCTGGAAGACGGACTGCTCGTAGTCGGCGTCCATCTCCTCGAGCTCAAGGCGCTCGGCGAGCGCGGCAACAGCGCGGTTCTCCTTGAGGGACGGCAGGCGGGAAGCCTTGTCCTGCTCGATCTCGATCTTCACGGCGTCACGCATGGCGGCGATGTCATCGAAGCCGAACGCGCTCTTGGCGAGCTCGTCAGTGAGCTCGGGCACCACGCGGGCCTTGATGTTCTTGACGGTGAACTCGGCGCTGGCCTCCTCGGGCTCCTCATCGCCCTCGGCCTCAGGCGTCCAGCTGACCTCCTTGACCTCGTCAACCTTCATGCCCTTGAGGGCCTCCTCGACAGCCTCGGGAAGCACGCCGGAGCCCATGGCGAACATGCGGTCATCGCCGGCAAGCTTCTCGGCACCCTTCACGTCCTTGACGGAGAGGGTGATGAAGTCCTCGGCATCGATGCCGCGGTCCTCGACGTCCTCGAAGCGGGTCTGATAGCCCATGAGCATCTCGACCTGAGCGTCGATCTCGGACTCGGTGACCTCCGCCGGGGGCATCTCGATCGCGACGGGCTCATAGGAGCTGAGCTCGGGCGTGGGACGGAGCGTGTACTCAACGGAGAAGGTGTACTCCTCGCCGTCCTTCACGATCTCCTCGACCTTGAAGTCGCCGTCCTTGACGGGCACGATATCGAGCTCGTTCAGGATGGCGGGAGCCGCCTCGTTCACAACGGCCTCGGTGGCGTTGGCCAGGGCAAACTGCGCGCCAAGCGTACTGTCGATGACGGGACGCGGGGCCTTGCCCTTGCGGAAGCCCGGGAAGCGATACTGCTTGGCAGCTTCCTTGTACGCCTGCTTGATCGCGCGGTCGACGTCTTCAGCGGCGATGGTGACCGTAGCGGTGAGCTTGCCGTTCTCGACATCAGATGCAGAGATGTTCAACGTTCCTCCTCTTACCTTGCCAGCGTATCGTTGGGTGCTGGAAACCCTGGTATACCTAAAATAAGCCGCCTGCGGCCAAAGCGCGGAGCGCCTGCGCGCTGGTGCGGGCGAAAGGACTCGAACCTTCACGGGAAGCCCACTGGAACCTAAATCCAGCGCGTCTACCAATTCCGCCACGCCCGCAATGTGCGCACAGCCTTAGCATGATACCAGATAACGCCTGCTTGCAACTGATGAACGTGAAGCTGCACAAATGAGACGGTTGCGGGGAGCACGCTCAGCCGCCGCTCCCCCGTTCGGGCGCCCTTCACGGATGTTCGCCGCATGTTTCGGCCCTAGATGCGTAAGAGCGCCCGAACGCAGGGACGTATCACGCAAGAGCTTCCACACGGGGGCATGCCGCTGACGCAGCGCTACAGGTCGAACATATAGGAGCCGCACGCGTTGACGATACGCGTGCCGGCGGGATGCTCGATCACGCGATCGATGCGCCCGTACTCCATATGGATGTGCCCGTGAACGAGATAGGCTGGCCGCAGAATCTCGATCGCGGTGTTGAAGGCATCGAAACCGGTGTGCGCGTAATCGTCCATGTCGCCATAGCCATACGGCGGCGCATGGGTCACCACGATATCCACGCCGCCGGTGAGCTTCGCCTGAAACGCAAGGCGTATCACCCTCCGGCGCATCTCCTGTTCGGTAAACCCGTAGACGCGCTCGTTATAGCGCATGGACCCGCCGAGCCCCATGATGCGCACGCCCGCCACCTCGCGAATGCGGCCGTCGATGCCATCGCAGCCCTCGGGCGCGTGCGAGCGATAGGCGGTATCGTGATTTCCCGGTACGTAGAGAAGCGGGAGATTGGCCATCGTAACCACATGCTCGAGGTATCGTGCCGGCAAATCGCCGCATGAAAGGATCATGTTCACGCCGCGCAGGCGCTCCGGGTCAAAGCCCGTCGTCAGCCAGCTCTGCTCAACATCTGCGATGGCGAGGATCTTCATGCGAGTGTTCCCTTATGCGGCAGCTTCGCGATATCGACGGGGATGAGCCCGCTGACCTCGACCTTCTCCAAGCCTTCCTCGGAAAGCTCTCGTTGCTCGGGCAAGCGGCCCACCACGTTCGCATTGAGCCAGCTCATGCGCACGATCTCTTCGCTCGAAAGGCGGCCCGCCTCGGCGGCCTTCACCGGGCCCTCCTGGCTTGCAAGCTCACCGGCAAAGGGATCGATGCGCCGCGTGAGCACCGACTGCCGCAGCACCTCGATGAGCGCCCGCTGGCCATAGGGCAGTCCGTCCGAGAGCCCCACATCGAGCACGCCAGAAGACATTCCCCACCAGTAATTGAGCGCAAGGCCCGAAAGCTCGCTCTGTTCCTTGTGCCACGTCTCGCTGCGGATAGACTGCACGATGAGCTGGTAGTAGCGCCCCCATTTCAGCACGGGCTCGGCAAGGTGCGTGGTCGTTCCGTCTTCCTCCACGCGGTAGAGCCCCCATGCCTCGTCCGGGTCCGCCGGGTTGGGATAGTCTCGCGCCGAGACAATCCGCACCTCGTCCTCGGCAAGCTCACGCTTCCAATCGTAATCCTTCGCCGAGAACCACTTGAGATAGACGGTCACGAGCGGGTCGACCATGGCCGCGCCGATGGCGAAGGCGTTGATCTCAGACACGCTGCCGAAGACCGGGGTCTCGGCGACATACCCGACCTTATGGTTTTCCGCCATGCTCGCTGCGAGCGCTCCAAGCAGGAACTTCGCCTCGTACAAGCGGATGCTGAACGTGCGCACCGCGCTATGCGAGAGGCTCACCGAGCAGTTGATGAACGTGCATTCCGGATGCGCCACCGCGGCACGCAGGCTGTCGCGCATCTGGGTGGGCGCGATGGTCACGATGAGATCGGACCCCTCGGCCAGTGCGTCGTCCACGGCAAGGTCGAAATCGGTCGCATCGACGCAATCGCGGTAGGCTCGGGTCGAGATGGTCGCCCCCAGGCGCCGCTCAAGCTCGAAGCGCCCCTGCTCATGGAGGGCCGTCCAGCCGTCAACGAGCGGGTTTTCCCCGTAGATGAACGAAGCCCGGAACGGCTTCGAGCGCACGACATCCTTATAGAGGTTCTTAAGCTCGGGAATGATGGCGGCGCGGCTTGTGCGCGGGTCTTCCAGATAGGCCACCTTGCCGCCGTCGCGCTTGACGACGAACTCGTCCCACATGCGCTTGACGTGCCGATCGACCTCGCTCGGCAGCGCGCGCACCGCCTCGTCATAGCCGAAGACGCCAAGGTAGGCAAGGAAGGCCTCCCCCGCCGTGAGCCCCAGATGCTCGCCCCCGCGCTTGCGGAAGGCGCCGAGGAACGTCTCGAACGCGGAGCTAAAATCGCGCACGACCTCCTGCGGCCAGGCATGCTCGAGGTCCTGCCCCGCAAATGCCGCCAGCCGCACGTAGTCGCCCTCGCGGGTGAACACGATACCGTAGATGGGCGCTACGCTGAAGAAGCGCATGAACTCCTGGTAGATGCGATAGGTCTCAGTATCGGAGGGCATAGGCACCACGCGCGTAACGGACGCGAGAATCGTCGGCTGCCCCAGATAGCGCAGAACGGAAACGCGCTTATTGCCCTCCTGCACATAGAAGCGCTGCATGAACTCATAGACGACGATGGGGTCGCGTATACCCTCAGCGCGCTGCGAGTCGATGAGGTCGCTCCACTTCATCGAGAACTCGGAGCCGCTCTCGGGCAGGGGCATGAAGTTCGTCGCGAAGGTGTTCTGACGCCCGCGCGT
Organism: Enorma sp.; assembly: GCF_982429025.1. Classification (NCBI taxonomy): domain Bacteria; kingdom Bacillati; phylum Actinomycetota; class Coriobacteriia; order Coriobacteriales; family Coriobacteriaceae; genus Enorma; species Enorma sp. The sequence continues at coordinate 43,283 of NZ_CEWCAA010000012.1, read as the reverse complement.
GCGCGTGCCCGCGATGAGGTCGATATCGATCTCCATCGTGCCCATGGGGACCTCGCCCTGGTACCCCTCGCCCTTGAGGATATCGTCGAGGGCGGGCAGGTACGGGTAGCGGCCCGCAGAAACGTCCGTCTGAAGCTGCTTATGGCCGAGCTTGCGCGCACGGCGATAATCGTCGAGCATCTTCCCCACCTCACTCGTTTCGCGGTCCGGCACCACCGGCGGCAGCGCCCCCACCGATTAGCGCGCTCGAACAGCCCGCAGGCAGACGGCGCGCGACCACCCCCTGCTAGGCGTCGACACGCTCGAAGCGATACATCACCGCAGCATTCGCGTCGAGCCCCACCGGCAAGGGGAATCCAGCATCCATGAGAGCGTCGGCCGGATAGACCACGCCCGTGTCCAGATTCCGATAGAGCGCTCCCGGGGTGAGGCCGCGCGGAACGACATAGTTCGCTACGCCGTACCCGTTAACCGAGAGCAGCACTGCGCTCACCACGGCACGTGACCCGTCCTCGGCAACGTACTCCCACGCGCACACGGCATCCGTAAGCGGTGAGCTCAGACGGTAGAACAGGCCCTCGCGCACCAGGTCCTCGACCTCGTGATAGCGCTTCACCTGATTGCGGATGTGCTCGCAGGCGCGCTCGGGCAGCTTGAGCAGATCGAGCTCGTAGCCGAAGCCGCCCCCCTGCATGGCAACGATGCCGCGCGTCGTGATGGGCGTCTCGCGCCCGTTGACCTCGTTGGGGCATGCCGAGACGTGCGCGCCCATGGCAGACGCCGGGAACCCGAACGAGGTGCCGTACTGGATGGTCAGGCGATTGATGGCATCGGTGTTGTCACTCGTCCAGATCTGCGGCGTGTAGTAGAGCATGCCCGCATCGAACCGGCCACCGCCCGCAGAGCAACCCTCGAAGAGAATCCGGGGATAGCGCTGGACGAGACGCTCGAGCAGGTCGTACAGGCCGAGCATGTAGTCGTAGAGCACCTTGCCCTGATCGTTCGATGCGCGGGAATAGGTGTCCACGATGCTGCGGTTGTAATCCCACTTCACGTACTCGATGTTGGCCTGATCGAGCACGGCGCAAAGCTGCGCATAGAGGTTGTCGCGCACCTCCTCGCGCGAGAGGTCGAGCACGAGCTGATCGCGACCGAGCACGGGGCCCTTCCCCGGCACCGCAAGCACCCAGTCGGGATGTTCGCGGTAGAGCTCGCTGTCCTCGCTCACCATCTCCGGCTCCACCCAGATGCCGAACTTGAGCCCCAGGGCGTTCACGCGGTCAACGAGTTCCTTCAGGGTGCCGCCGAGCTTCCCCTCATTCACCGTCCAGTCGCCGAGCGCCCGGAAATCATCGCGCCGCGTGGAGAACCAGCCGTCGTCCATGACGAGCATCTCGATACCCAGGCTTGCGGCCTGTTCGGCGAGGCGTACCAGGCTCTCGCCCGTGAAATCGAAATAGAAGGCCTCCCAGCTGTTGAGCAGCACCGGACGCGGACGGTCGCGCCACATGCCGCGGCATACGTGCTTGCGGATGCAGCGGTGGAAGTTTTGGGAGACGCGCTCGATGCCCGCATTCGAATAGGTCATGATGACCTCGGGCGCGACCAGCTGCTCGCCCGGAGCAAGCGGATAGGAGAACCGATCGTCGGAAAGGCCCATCTGCATGCGCGTCTGGTTGTACTGCTCGCAGGTGACCTCGGCCTCGAACCCACCGCTATAGACGAAGTTCATGCCCCAAGCACGACCCGTAGATTCCGTTGCCCGCTCATCGCAGAGCACCATCACCGGGCTGTACTGGTTGGAAGACATGCCGCGACGACTTCCCACCGAGAAGGTCCCATGGCCAACATGGTGGCGATCCGGGGTGCGCTCCATGGCATGGCGCCCATAGAAGGAGATCACGTCGTACTCGCCGTGCACGAAGTCGAGGCATGCCGTCTGGGCACGGTCGACCGTTACGACGCCGGTGCCTTCGTTCTTGATGATCGCGGCGCGCGTGATGATGTCTATCTCGGGGAGGACGCCGTATAGCAACTCAACGGTAATGCCCACGCGCTCGTCGGCAAGGCGGATGACGAGCGTCTCAGCTCCATCCGACTCATCCTCGCTATAGACCGCGGGAAGCCCGGGAAGGTCGTACTTGCCGGGCCGAATCTCGTAATCGCGGTAGCGAAGGTCGCAGCCGAACGCGCCGTGGTCGTCGCGAACGACCAGCAAGGGGCTCCTCATGTCTCCCGCGCCTTGGAAGGGGTACTCCTGGGGCAGCACGTCGAGCGAGTACGTGCGGTCGTGAACATCGTAGGGGCAGCCGCACATTCCGCTCCGGTCGGCGTAGGTCACCAAATAGGCCATATAGCCGTCCGTGCGTGCCCCGTAATACAGATGCAGCAAAAAGCCGTACGAATCGGCCTGCATCTGGTACGTCGAGTTCTTGGTATTGATGGTGAAGATCTTTGTCTCTTCGTCAACGACGATCGGCATGATACCTCCCCTTTAGTTGATGCTCACGCGGTGTGGGCGCCCAAGGGGAAGCAGCCGCAGCCGCCACCCGAACGACACCTCGGTCAAGCAGGCAAAACCCTGCCCGTTGCATTATAAACGCGCATACCTCGCAATAAATCGCAGAGTGAACCAACACAAGCTTAGCAAACTTATCGGGCTGGCGCGGCCCAGCGTTCGGCGAGGTGCGGCTCGGAGGGCCCGGCGTCCGGCGAGAGGCGATGTTGGGCAGGGCGTGGCATGCGAAATAGCTTGGCGCCTCTCGGAGCGCAGCATTCAGTGAGGCAGAATCGAGCGGGTCGCAGCGTGCAGCGCGAGGGCAGCGCTTGACAACGTGCGGAAAACCGCGGGTCGCAGCGCGGCAATCCAGCCCCGTCACTCGATATGTGATGAAACTGTGACTAAGTTATGGAACCGTTTCCATGAACTATCTACCAACGTTATTTAGCCTATAGTACAGATTTATGGAACCGTTTCCATATCACAGGTATAAGGAGGGGCATGAACATCAGGGACATCGCGAAGCGTGCCGGCTACGGCGTCAGCACGGTCTCGCGCGTCATCAACGGCCAATCCAACGTGAGCGACCAAGCACGCGAGCGCATCCTCGCCGTGATGGACGCCTGCGGGTACGAGCCCAACACCAACGCGCGCTACCTCAAGATGCGCTCGCCCTCCCCTGTCGCCGTCTTCGTCATGGGAACGAGCAACCGGCTCTTCGGCGACATCCTCGCCCGCATCCAGGCGCGATTCTGGGCCCTGGGCGAAGAGGTAGCCGTCACGCACCTGGAAGACGATGCCAACGAGGTCCAGTTCGCCATCGGCTACCAGCAGACGCGCCATCCCAAGGCGATGCTGTTCCTTGGTGGCGAGCGCACCTACTTCCGCGAGGCCTTCGGCCAGATTACGGTTCCGAGCGTGCTCATCACCAACACCGCAGAGGGCCTGGGCTTCGAGAAGCTCTCGAGCGTTACGATCGATAACGAGGCAGCCGCCGCGCGCGCGATCGATTACCTCCATGCCGCCGGCCACCGCCGCATCGGCATCCTCGGCGGCACGCGCTCCCCGGAACAGATCGGCGGACGCCGTCTCGAGGGCGCGGAGAGCGCGCTCATGGCCCACGGCATCGTCTTCAGCCGCGACCAGGATTATGAGCCCTGCGACTTCACCGAAGAGGCGGGATACCGCGCCATCGGAAGGCTTCTCTGGCGCTCCCCGGACCTTACCGCCGTCCTCGCGCTTGGAGACGTCATCGCCTTTGGCGCCATTCGCTCCATCTACGACCGAGGGGGCAGCGTTCCCGACACCCTCTCCATCATGGGCTTCGACGGCACCGCGCTCTCGCGCTACTCCGTCCCTCGCATCACCACCGTGCGGCAGGATACCGATGCCCTCGCAGACCGCAGCGTGGACCTGCTCCTCCAGGGCATGCAGGGGCCCGCGCAAGCCCTGCACGAACTTGCCCCCTTCAACATCCTCGAGCAGGAGAGCGTGGGCGCGCCCAACACCAGCGGCGTCGCGGACCTTCTTGCCGCCGCTCGCGATACGCACCGGCCGCACCGCTAGGAGAAGGGAACCGTCCTCATGAGAAAAGCCGGAATCCTCATGCCCATCACCGCGCTTCCCTCGCCATGGGGCGTGGGCACCATGGGAGCAGAAGCGCGCTCGTTCATCGACTTCCTCGCCGAGGCAGGCGTATCGGTCTGGCAGGTTCTGCCCATCGTGCCCACGAGCTTCGGCGATTCGCCCTACCAATCGTTTTCCACGTATGCGGGCAACCCCTACCTCATCGACCTCGACGACCTCGCCGCCGAGGGGCTTCTCGACCGCGCGGAGTACGCCGGCCGCACCTGGAGCTCCCAGGCCGACCGCGTGGACTACGGCGCGCTGTACGAGGCGCGATTCGATGTGCTCGCCTGCGCAGCGCGGCGGCTTACCAGCATGCACCCCGACGAGTTCTGCGCCTTCTGCAAGCGCGAGGCCTCCTGGCTGGATGGCTATGCCCTCTTCATGGCCCTCAAGGAAGCCCATGGCGGCGCCTCGTGGAACACCTGGGAGGCAGCGCTCCGTCATCGCCAGCCCGTCGAGCTCGCTCGCGCGCGCATGGAGCTCGCCGACCGCGTGCGATTCTGGCAGGCGGTCCAGTGCCTGTTCTTCCGCCAGTGGGAGAGCCTGCGCATCTACGCCAGGACCGCAGGCATCCGCATCATGGGAGACCTCCCCTTCTATGTAGCCCTCGACAGTGCGGACGTCTGGGCGCACCCCGAGCAGTTCCAGCTCGACGAAGAGCTGCGCCCCACCGAGATCGCCGGCGTTCCCCCCGACGGGTTCTCGGCCATCGGGCAGATCTGGGGGAACCCGCTCTTCGCATGGGACCGTATGAAAGCGGAGGGCTACGCTTGGTGGATCGACCGGATCTCGTTCCAGCTGCGCCTCTACGACATCCTGCGCATCGACCATTTCCGCGGCTTCGACTCCTATTTCGCCATCCCCACCGGGGCGGCAACCGCTGCGGGAGGACGCTGGCGGAAAGGCCCGGGCAAGGCGCTCTTCCAAGCGCTGAGGCTTGCCGTGGGCGATGTGAGCATCGTGGCAGAAGACCTGGGATACCTCACCCCGTCGGTGCGCCAACTCCTCGACGACACCGGGTTCCCCGGCATGAAGGTGCTCGAATTCGCCTTCGACACGCGCGATTCCGAGGCCGGAGACGACACCTATCTTCCGTTCGCGTATCCCGAAAACAGCGTGGCCTACGTTGGCACCCACGATAACGACACCGCGCTCGGATGGCTCGCCAACGCACCCGCGCCCGATACCCGCACGGCACGCGAGTACCTCCGTCTCGACGACCGCGAGGGCGAGGGCTGGGGCATGATGCGCGGCATCTGGGCGAGCGCCTCGGAACTCGCCGTCGTGCAGATGCAAGACGTGCTGGAACTCGGCAGCGAGGCGCGCATCAACACTCCTTCAACCCTTGGAGGCAATTGGACTTGGCGGGCGCGTCCCGGCTTTGCGAGCAGATCGCTCGCAGCGCGCCTGCGCCACCAACTTCACCTCTACCACCGCATTCCAGCCGATGAGGCGCGCGTGGCAACCGCCGCGAACGGCGCCGCAGAACCCACGAGCAAGGAGGACTAACATGGACCTCGAAACCAGCCTGGCAAGCACGCTCGACGCCATGGGGACGAACCTCGACCAAGCAAGCCCGGAACAGCTGTTTTGCGCGCTTCTGCGCGTTACCCGCGACGTCGAGCTCAAGCAGCAACCGGCGCAGGGCGACCGAAAGCTCTACTACTTCTCCGCCGAGTTCCTCATCGGCAGGCTCCTCCGGGCAAACCTGCAGAACCTCGGCTTGCTCGACGATGCCGAGCGCATACTCGCCGAGCACGGGACCTCACTCGCCGAGGTCGAGGACCGCGAGCCCGAGCCCTCGCTCGGCAACGGCGGGCTGGGGCGCCTAGCGGCATGTTTTCTCGACTCCATCGCCTCGCTGGGCCTTCCCGGCGACGGCGTGGGGCTCAACTACCACTTCGGCCTCTTCCGCCAGGACCTTTCGCAGGGCGTGCAGCTCGAGAAGCCGAATCCCTGGATTGAGCCGGATTCCTGGCTCATCGAGACGGGCTCCTCGTTCACGGTGCCCTTCGGCTCGGGCGACCTTTCGGCCCGTATGTTCGACATCCAGATTCCCGGCTACAAGAACGGCGTGTGCAACCGCCTGCATCTCTTCGATGTCATCGACCCTGCGCCCGCACCCGAAAACGGCATCGCGTTCGATGCATCCGATGTGGCGCATCAGCTCACCTCGTTCCTCTACCCCGACGATTCCACCGAGGAAGGGCGTCTTTTGCGCGTATACCAGCAGTACTTCATGGTCTCGGCGGGGGCGCAGCTCATATTGAGTGAGCTTGCGGAGCGCGGGCACCAGCCTTCAGAGCTTGACCGCTACGTGGCAATCCACATCAACGACACGCACCCCTCGATGGTCATCCCCGAGATGATCAGGCTCCTCATGGAAGACGGCATGCCATTCGACCAGGCGGCCGATGTGGTCGAGCGCACCTGCGCCTACACGAACCACACCATTCTCGCCGAGGCGCTCGAAACATGGCCCATGCGCTTCATCGAGCAAGTGGCCCCCGGCATCGTGCCCATCATCCGCAAGCTCGATGAGCGCGCCCGATCCCGCAGCAACGACGAGCGCGTTGCCGTCATCGATTCGAGCGACTGCGTGCACATGGCCCATATGGACGTTCACTTCTGCCATGCGGTGAACGGCGTGGCGGCGCTCCACACCCATATCCTCACGAGCTCCGAGATGCGCCCCTTCGCAGAGCTCTACCCCGATAAGTTCTCCAACAAGACCAACGGCATCACCTTCAGGCGTTGGCTCCTCGACGCCAACCCCGCACTCGCCCGCTGCATCACCGAGCGAATCGGCGATGGCTGGGTAACTGACGCCCAGCGGCTGAGCGGCCTGCTCTCGGTAGCCGATGCCGACGCGCTTACCGGCGAGCTCGAAGCGATCAAGCAGCACAACAAGCGCGCGCTCGCATCCTGGCTGCAGCGGACGCAGGGCATCAAGGTCGATCCCGAATCCGTCTTCGATATCCAGATCAAGCGCATGCACCAGTACAAGCGCCAGCAGATGAACGCCCTCTACGCCATCTGGAAGTATCTGCGCATCAAACGTGGAAACGTTCCCACGCGCCCCGTCACCATGATCTTCGCCGCGAAGGCCGCACCCGCCTACGAGCTCGCCAAAGACACCATCGCGCTCCTCCTCGCACTCTCGCGCCTCATCGAGCGCGACCCCGCGGTCTCGCCCTGGCTGCGCCTTGTGATGGTCGAGAACTACAACGTCACCGCGGCCGAGCACCTCATTCCCGCCGCAGACATCTCCGAGCAGATCTCGCTCGCGTCGAAGGAGGCCAGCGGCACCTCGAACATGAAGTTCATGGCAAACGGCGCCGTGACGCTCGGCACGCTCGACGGCGCGAACGTCGAGATCGCCAACCTCGTGGGCGCAGAGAACATCTATCTCTTCGGTCGCTCGTCAGAAGAGGTCATCAAGCTCTACGAGACGGATGGCTACCACCCATGGGACCTCTGGCAACACGATTCCGAGATGGCCGAGGCGATCGACTTCATCGTCTCGCCCGAGCTTCTCGCATGCGGCAATGCCGCCGCACTCGCTCGCGTGTACAGAGACTTCGTGGCGAAGGACTACTTCATGGCCCTGCTCGATGCTCGGGACTACGCGGCCACCAAGGAGCGCTGCCTCGCCGACTACGAAGACCGAGCGGCATGGGGGCGCAAGATGCTCGTGAACATCGCGACATCAGGTTTCTTCTCGTCGGACCGAACGATTCGCGAATACAACGACGAGATCTGGCATCTGGGTTAGCTGGGGCGTGCGCCCAACGGTTGAAAGGAGCTTTTCATGACCAACGCACATGCTGATTGGTGGAAGCAGGCGGTAGTGTACCAGGTGTACCCGCGCAGCTTCTACGACGCCAACGGGGACGGCCTAGGCGACATCGCAGGCGTCACGGCAAAGATCGATTACCTGGCCGCGCTTGGCGTCGATGCCATCTGGCTCTCGCCGTTCTACCCGTCTCCCCTTATCGATGGCGGATACGATGTGGCGAACTACCGCGACGTGGACCCGCGCCTGGGCACGCTCGAAGACTTCGACAAGATGGCTGAAGCCGCCCACGCCGCCGGCATGAAGGTGATCGTGGACATCGTGCCCAACCATACGTCCACCGAGCACGAATGGTTCCGCGCGGCGCTCGCAGCGGGCCCCGGCTCTCCGGAGCGCGACCGCTATATCTTCCGTCCGGGCCGGGGCGAGCACGGGGAGCTGCCCCCCAACGGTTGGAAGTCAACCTTCGGCGGCCCTGCATGGGAGCCGGTTGGCGACGGCGAGTGGTATCTGCACCTCTTCGCTGTAGAGCAGGCCGACCTCAACTGGAAGAACCCCGAGGTCCACGAGGACTTCAAAACCACCCTGCGCTTCTGGAGCGACCGCGGCGCCGACGGCTTCCGCATCGATGTGGCCCATGCTCTTGCCAAGGACATCGACAGCCGCCCGCTTGAAGACTGGCCCGACGACCCCGGCCAATCGAGCCTCGCGCAGAGCGGCAGCGACGACGAGAACCCGCTCTGGGATCGCCCGGAGGTCCACGACATCTACCGCGAGTGGCGCCAGGTGTTCAACGAGTACGAGCCGGCGCGCTTTGCAGTCGGCGAAGCATGGGTGGCACCCGAGCATCAGTGGATGTACGCCTCCACCGATGAGCTTGGCCAGGTCTTCAACTTCGAATTCGCCAAGAAGAACTGGTTCGCCGCCGACTTCCGGCTCGCCATCGAGGAGGGCCTCGATGCTGCCGAGCGCTCGAAGTCAACGACCACATGGGTCCTTTCCAATCACGATGTCCCGCGCCACGCAACCCGGTTCGCCCTTCCGCAGGTGCCTTCGAGCACCCACCACCAGATTGCAACCGACTGGCTGCTGCGCGACGGCACGACCTACTACGAGGACCGCGAGGCGGGCACCCGGCGCTCTCGCGCGGCGCTCCTCATGGAGCTCGGGCTCCCTGGATCGGTCTATCTCTATCAGGGCGAGGAGCTCGGCCTCTTTGAGGTCGCCGATATCCCGTGGGGGGCGCTCGAGGACCCTCAGGCGCAGATGACCGCCCACGGTGACGCCATCAAGGGCCGCGACGGGTGCCGCGTTCCGCTCCCGTGGACATCGCTCGATGCGACAGGCGACTTCGGCTTCTCCGGCCCTGCCGACCACGCCGCCCCGCACCTTCCGCAACCGGCGTGGTTCGCCCAGTTCGCCGTCGACGTCGAAGAGGGCGACGAGGCTTCGATGCTCAGCTTCTACCGCGCCGCACTCGCGCTTCGTCGCGCGCTGATCGTGCCCACGGGCGATACATCGCTCGCGTGGGACGAGGCCAACGCAGGCGACGTGGTTGCCTACCAGCGCCCGCTTGCCGACGGCCGCACACTCGTGAGCATGACGAACTTCGGAGCGGCGCCTGCAGCACTGCCCGCAGGAGAAGTGATCATCGCCTCCGCTGAGCTTGTCGACGGCAAGCTCCCCCAAGACGCTTCCGCTTGGATCGCCTGCGCCTAGAGACGCAGACGATACGCCGCGCGCCGGCAGGCATAGCACAGGCGCGCTCGACCCCGGGCTGCAAGCCGCTATCCATATGGCTTGCAGCCCGGTTTTTTCTGCCCAACGCAAAGCGCGCCCGCAGCTTCTCGGAGCTGCGGGCGCGCTGCATGAAGCGAGCGAATCTGTAAGCGCTACTTCACGGCACCGTTGGTGACGCCGCCGATGATCTGCTTCTGCGCCACGATGTAGAAGATGATCATGGGGAGCATGGCGAGCAGGTACGAGGCGAACGCGAGGTTGTAGTTGGTGGCGAACGCGGTCTGGAAGTTCATCTGCGCGAGCGGCAGGGTGTTCACGCCCGAGCCGCCCATGATGACGAGCGGGGTCATGACGTCGTTCCACACGGCCAGGCCGGTGATGACGGCGACGGTCGCATGCATGGGCTTCATGAGCGGGAAGATGATCTTCCAGTACGTCGTCCAGGTGCTCGCGCCGTCCACGCGCGCGGCCTCCTCGAGCGCCACGGGGACGTTACGCAGGTAGCCCGTGTAGAGCATCATGTTCATGGGCATGTAGAAGACCACGTAGAGCACCATGACGCCCACCATGTTGTCGAGGTGCATCACGGCGGTCTGCTTGACGAGCGGCATCATGAGGATCGCGAACGGCACGTACATGCCGGCGATGATGAAGTAGTAGGAAACCTTGAAGATCTTCTTGCGATCCATGTTGCGCCCGATGGCGTATGCCGCGAGGCTGTGCACGAGAATCGACACGACCACGGCCGCAACCGTGATGATGAGCGAGTTCATGAACGACCGGAAGAAGTCGGTGACCCGCATGGCCTCGATGAAGTTGTCGAGGCTCCACGTGCTCGGCAGCGACAGGATGCCCGCGATGTCGTTGGTCATCTCGGACGGATCCTTGAACGCGATGACGACCGCCATGTACAGCGGGAAGACGATGGTGATGAGACCCACGATGAGCAGGATGGTCACAGGCCAGTTGACCCGCTCCTTGACTTTTGCCTTTGCCATTAGAGCTGCTCCTCCTTACTGTTCAAGAACTTGGTCTGCAGGATCGAGACCACAGCGATGAGGATGAAGAAGATCACCGCGTTGGCGCACTGGAACCCGAACTGGCTGTTGTTGAGACCGTTCTGGTAGATAAGGTACGAGATGGACTCGGTGGACTGCGCCGGGCCGCCGGAGGTCATGGACACGATCTGGTCGAACACCATGAGCATGTCCTTCATGACGAGCACCATGTTGGTGGTGATGGAGGGCATGATGAGCGGGAACGTGATGTAGCGGAACTTGTCCCAGCCCGTCGCGCCATCGAGCGCGCCGGCCTCGTAGACGTCCTCGGGAACGGAGGAAAGCCCGGTGATGTAGATGATGGTCGTCTGCGCGCACGCCTGCCACACCAGCACGACCACGATCGCGACCCAGGCCCACTCGGTGCTCGCGAGCATCGAGGCGGTACCGGTGAGGGCCGGCAGGATGTAGGTGAAGAAGTAGCTGAAGACGTAGCCCACGACCAGGCCGCCGAGAATGCGGGGCACGAAGTACACGCCGCGGAGCGCGCTCTTGAACTTGATCTTGCTCGAGAGGCCTATCGCGAGCGTCAGGCTGATCACGTTCGTGAGGATCGTGGCAACGACAGCGACCTTGAACGTGAAGAGATACGAGTTGAGCACGCGCGAATCGGTGAACAGGTCGATGTAGTTCTGGATGCCCACGATGCTGAACGAGCCATAGCCCTTGGAGTCCGTGAAGCTGTAGAAGAAGCCCGTGATGAGCGGGATCGTATTGAAGAGAACGAAGATCACCAAGACGGGGATGAGAATCGCCATGAACGTGCGATTGCGCGCCGACCCGATCTTGGCCTTTGCGGTTTGAGCCATGTGTATACCCCCTTACTCCTGCGCGGCTTCCTGCACCTTGCGGATGACCGTCTTGTTGTAGCGCTGCCACAGCGAGTCCCAGTTCTCCAGGAACGCGTCCACGTCGCCGTCCATGAGGAAGGCCTGGAGCCGTGCGTCGCACGCCATGCCGGAGGGATACGAGTGGTCGGGATAGTCGATGACCTTGCCCGCATCGAGGAACTCCTGGATGTCGTCGAAGAGCGGGTCGAGTGTGAAATCGCCCTCGATGCAGGGGATGGCCTTCTGGTCGTCGCAATAGGTCTGGAGGTTGTCGGGCTCGTTCAAGAAGTCGATGACCTCATAGACCAGCTCGCGGTGATCCTCGTTCGCCACCGTCATGTTCCAGCATAGGTCCACGCCGGAAACGACGAGACGGTCCTCGGGATCGTCGGCGGCGGGCATGGCGAAGAGGCCCACGTTCATGTCGGGGTTGGCCGAGAGGATCTGGGGAACCGCGAACGAGCCGCAGGGGAACATGGCGCTCTGGCCGCGCGCGAACGCGGTGCAGGCGTCCTCATAGCTGTAGGCGAACGGGCCTTCCTCACCATACTGCAGCAGCTGGTAGAGCTTCTCAGCGGGCTCGCGATAGTAGTCGGCGAACTTCGCCTCGCCAGCGTTCACCTTGCGGATATGGTCTTGCGGCACCAGGTCGACCAAGATGGAGTTCCACGGCGAGAGGATGGTCCACGTATCGAGGAATCCGAGATACAGCGGCAGCACCTCGCCCTCCGCCTTGATCTCTTCGCACAGCGCGATGAACTCGTCCCAGGTCTCGGGGATGTCCCAGCCCTTCTCGGCGAACATGTCCTTGTTGTAGAGCATGCCCGCGGCGTTGGCGATGTAGGGCACGCCGTAGATGCCGTCCATGGGCACGTAGGTGACGCTCTTCATGATGTCCTGATAGGCCTGCTGCACCTGCGCCATGCCCGGATACTCGGTCATGTCGGCTAGGATGTTCGAGTCCACGAAGTCGGCGTACGAGGCGTCGCCGCCGATGGCCACCACGTCGGGGTAGTCCTCGCGCACGAAGCGCGTCTTCATGATGGTCACGGCATCGTTGGGGCTGGTGAAGTTGAGGTAGATATGGTCGTTCGACTCGTTGAACTCCGCCATGAGCGCCTCGAAGATGCTGACCGCCTCGCGCTTGTACGAGACGAATTCAACCTCGGTCTTGCCGTCCGAGCGTGTCTCGGAACAGCCGCCGAGCATGAGCGACGCCGCCCCCGCAGCCGAGAGCCCCAGGAGCGAGCGGCGCGAAATTGGCTTGGTAAGCATGCTTTGCCCTCCTCCCGAATGCTAGTGAACGATGGCGAGCTCGGTGTCCTTGTCGAACACGTGCAGCTTATCGATATCGAAGGCGACCTTGATGCGGTTGCCGGTGCGGACGGGGTTGCTCGCCGAGATATGGGCAGAGATCTGGCCGCCGTCCACGTCGCCGTAGATCATGGCCTCGGAGCCCAGGAGCTCGTAGACGGTCACCGTCGCGTCAATCTGTTCGGAGAGCGCCTTGCCCTCGGCGTACTCGTGCTCCTCCACCACGTCCTCGGGGCGGATGCCCATGACGACGACCTTGCCCGCGTACGGCTTGAGCGCCGCCGCCTTGGCATCGGGCAGGGTGACAGCGTTCGATCCAAAGGCAAGGGCCACCGCGCCGTCTTTCTCGACCACCGTGGCGTCGATGAAGTTCATCTGCGGGGAGCCGATGAAGCCGGCCACGAACAGGTTGCAGGGCTCGCTATACAGCTTGGACGGGGTATCGACCTGCTGCATCACGCCGTCCTTCATCACGACGATGCGGGTGCCGAGCGTCATGGCCTCGGTCTGGTCGTGCGTGACGTAGATGATCGTGGCACCCAGGCGATCATGCAGCTTCGAGATCTCGGCGCGCATCTGCACGCGGAGCTTCGCATCGAGATTGGAGAGCGGCTCGTCCATGAGGTAGACCTTGGGGCGACGCACGATGGCGCGGCCCATGGCGACGCGCTGGCGCTGGCCGCCGGAAAGCGCAGACGGCTTGCGGTCGAGAAGCTTCTCGAGGTCAAGGATGCGCGCGGCCTCGTGCACGGCCTTGTCGATGTCGGCCTGCGGGACCTTGCGGAGCTTCAACGGGAACGCCATGTTGTCGTAGACCGTCATATGCGGGTAAAGCGCGTAGGTCTGGAAGACCATGGCGATGTCTCGGTCGGCCGGCTCAACGTCGTTCACGACCCTGCCATCAATCTTCAGCGTGCCGGAGGTGATGTCTTCCAGGCCGGCAATCATGCGCAGCGTAGTGGATTTGCCGCAGCCCGACGGACCGACGAAGATGATAAACTCCTTGTCCTCGATCTCGAGATTGAAGTCCTTCACCCCCTCAAAGCCATTTGGGTACGTCTTGCCAATGTGTTCGAGCGAAAGTCCAGCCATCGAGCGACCCCTTCCATCGCAAGTCCTTGCTTTGTACATGGCGACAGACAAAGCGTTCCATGCAGCATGATAAAAAATATCTTTTTGCTAGAAATCCATGTATTTAGGTATATTTACATACAAATTTATTGTTTTCGCAGGTATATCGCGCTAATGAATTGTTGACAATATGCTAAGTTTTCGTTAAGTGGTAGCTATAATTACGTGAACGGCATAGCAGAAAGATTTGGCGCGAAGAATTGCCGCAGGTTATCTATCCTATCGAGATAAAACCGTCTATGATGGGGATGGAGTATCTCAATATAAGTCCGTATACCAAAAAACAGTTTATATTGCGATATTATATATCATAATACGCACTGTATAGCATTATGATATGTTACTAAGCAAGACCGTGAGCCAGGAGGCGAGACCGTGAGAGCACATGAAGTCGAGTTCTCGACGTTTGAAGGCGGTATTTTTACCGATCTCGTCCCGTATCAGTACGGACGCGAAGTATGCGTACCCGGCCACGCCTTCGGTCCCGCGCGCCGGAGTCACTATCTCTTTCATTACATCATCCAGGGATCCGGCTCGCTTACCGCAATCAACGAATCGGGGAGCCAGGCATTCTATGACATCAAATCCGGTGAAGGGTTCCTCATTTTCCCCGGGCAGACCACGACCTACGTCGCCGATCTCATCGACCCCTGGGAATATATCTGGATTGAATTTGACGGCTCGCATGTAAAAGCTTCGCTCGACCACATCGGGTTCTCCCCTACGAGCCCCATCTATCGAATGGCCGACCCAGCGGCTCGCGACGAGATGCTCGGCGCCATGAGACGCATACTCGAGCACAGAAACGACTCGCCCCTATATCTCGTGGGATGCACATACCTCTTCTTCGACGCATTCTTGCGGTCCGCAGAGTCGCATCGTATCCCTCAAACCACCAGGCTGCATGGCTTCTATATCGACAGCGCCCTTTCCTTTATCGAGAAGAACTACCAGGCAGATGTGAGCATCGAAGACATCGCCCGGTATATCGGGCTCAATCGAAGCTACTTCGGCAAGGTCTTCAAAGAGGGCATGGGCGTGTCGCCGCAGCAGTTCCTCATCGGATACCGCATGGAAAAGGCGTGCGAGCTCCTTAAGCTCTCATCGCTTTCCATCGGGGAGGTCGGGCGCTCCGTGGGCTATCCGAACCAGCTGCACTTCTCGCGGGCGTTCCGCAACACCTACGGCACATCCCCGCGCACCTGGCGCCAGCAGCACACCGTTCGCTAAGGTGAAATTCCCTCTGTCCTGATTTGCAAAATTCCCTCTGTCCTGATTTCACATGGCGGGGCGAGAGAAGACCTCTCGCCCCCGCTGCGTGCTGCCTACTGGCGCTCGTACCAGGCAAACTCCCAGGCGGGAAGCTCGAATGTCTCGAGCTCCGCCTGTTCGCCGGATATGAGGTTCCTATACCGCGCGCGCTCGGGCATCCAGATGGTCTTGCTCGAACCACTGAAGTTGAACACGGCATGAAGCGTTTCCTCGCCGCGCTCGCGCACGATCCAAAGGACAGCCGGGTCGCTATAGTCCTTCGGATACCATGCTGCCTCAGACCCGAAGACGGGGTCCTCGCGCCGGATGCGTTCGAGCTCGTCGAGCCCGGCGAAGATTTGGCTCTGAACCGTTCCCGCCTGCTCGATGTTCGCAACCAGCTCCCACGAAAACTGTCCGCGATGGATATAGCGCGAATCATCCGCTTTCTCGGGATCGTCCCGATAAGCATAGTCGTTAACCTGGCCGACCTCGTCTCCGCTGTAGATGATCGGCAAACCCGATTGCGTGAACATATAGGCGTGGAGCATGAGGTCCTTGCGCACGGCAACTTCCATAGCCTCGGCATTACCCTCGAAGCCCGCGGCCTCGATGCCGCACATGGAAGCCGTCGTGGCGCAGAAGCGCGCGTCTCCCGTAACCGGATCGGCGTTGTAGAGCGCCCCACGGCTCGGGCTTCCGGGGATGTTGCCCAAGAAGCAGTCGTTCAGGTACCGCTTATGCGGCACCTCCTCTTGGCCCCAACCTCTAAGCGTCTGGTAATCGAGGCCCCACCCTATGTCGTCGTGACAGCGCAGGTAGTTAAGGAAGGTGTACTCCTTGGGCAGGGTGCAGACCGTATCGAGCTGCTGGCGCAGGAGGCGCGTATCTTCTGTGGCTACGGTATGCCAGGTAGTCGCCATGGTCGTCACGTTGTACAGCATGTGGCACTCAGGCTTTTCAACGGTACCGAAGTACGGAACAACCTCGACGGGAGCCATCACGACCTCGCCCAACAACGCAACCCCGGGGCACACGACCTCTCCGATCATACGCATCATGCGCACGAGCGTATGGACCTGCGGAAGGTTGCGGCAGTTGGTGCCAAGCTGCTTCCAGATATAAGGAACCGCATCGAGGCGCATGATATCGATGCCCTGATTCGCCAGATACAGGAAGTTGTACATCATCTCGTTGAAGACGCGGGGGTTCCTGTAGTTGAGGTCCCATTGGTACGGGTAGAACTGCGTCATGACGCATTGCCCAAGCTCGGGCAGATAGGTCCAGTGACCCGGCGCCGTGGTGGGGAACACCTGCGGCACATCGCGAGAGTACTGGTCGATCACCTCTTGATTGGATTCGAAGAAGTACCTGCTCATGTACTCGCCCTCGCCCGCCCGCGCGCGGCGGGCCCATTCGTGCTCTTCGGACGTATGGTTCATCACGAAGTCCATGCACAGGCTCATGCCCCGTTCATGACAGGCGGAGGCGAGGTGCGCAAGCTCGTCCATCGTGCCGAGTCCAGGCTGCACGCGGCGGAAATCCTTTACCGCATAGCCGCCATCGGAACGGCTTTTGTCGGACGGGGTATCGAGGAACGGCATGAGGTGGATGTAGTTCACATGACAGCGCTCGAGATAGGGAAGCTTTTCCTCGACGCCCTTGATGGTGCCGGCGAAGTTGTCGATATACATCTGCATGCCGAGCATGTCCTGGCTCCGGTACCATGCGCCCTCCTGTTCGCGCGCGATATCGAGCTTCCGGAGCGCTTCTGAGCGCTCGTCCGAGAAGCGTCGCATACGGTCGATGAGCTCAGCAAACATGTCGCCGTTGTCGTAAAGCTCCATGTAGAGCCAGCGAAGCTCATCATGGTGGCGCGCGAGCCGGGATTCGAACGAGGAATCGCGCGCGGGCCGCGCGGGCGACTTCGTGGGCGCCGCTTTGCCGCGTGCGGCGGGCGCATTCGATGCGGTCATGGATTTCGGTGCGGCAATGGATTTCTTCGATGATGACGACATACGCTCCCTCGAAAACGAGACAAGGCGGCCTGAGCGTGCCGCCGGTTACAACGTCGAAGCGGTTCGAGCTTTCGAACGCGTATGTTTGTCGCCGCTAATTACTATAGCGCCCTTAGCCCGCGGCGAGCAAGATGATTTGCCCAACGAGATAGACGACGGGCGTAAGAAGGCACAGGACCACTCCGGCGATGGACGCCACCGTTCCGATGGAGCACGTCAGGTCGCGCCGATAGTCCTCTCGCCGCGCCTCCCGCGCGAGCCGGAATCCGACAACGGCGGCAACGGCACCGATGAGCTGGATCGGAATGAACGGGCAAAAGGAGACGGCCATCGCGGCAACTCCGATAACGATCGAGGCGATATCTTTTCGCATAGCTACCTTCCTCTGTGCCGAACCGAGCGCGATCGGAGCAGGCAAACGAGCGAACGCATGGCCCATTATACGACGCGAGGCCCAGATTGGGGCATGTCCGTCATAACCGCTGCTCGCTTTGCCTCCCCGGATGCGAGGTGCCGAAGAAAAAGGCTGGCACCCCTTTCGAGATGCCAGCCGAAACGAAAAGCGTGTCGAAAACCTAGACCTTTAGCACACGCCCTGAGCCATCATGGCATCGGCAACCTTCATGAATCCGGCGATGTTGGCGCCCATCACGAAGTTGCCCTCATGGCCGTATTCACGTGCCGTGTCGTCCACGTTGTGGAACATACCGCGCATGAGCTCCTCGAGCTTGCCATCGACCTCGTCGAACGTCCAAGAAAGATGCTCTGCGTTCTGGCTCATCTCGAGGCCAGACACGAGCACGCCGCCGGCGTTCGCTGCCTTACCGGGCATGAAGGCAACGCCGTGCTCCATGAGGTAGATGGTCGCATCCGGCGTGGTGGGCATATTGGCGCCCTCGCCCACAACCTTGCAGCCATTCGCCACGAGCGCCTGAGCGTCCTCGAGCGTCAGGGTGTTCTCGCGAGCGCACGGCAGAGCGACGTCGCACGGGAGCTGCCATACGCCGCGACCGTCTCCCTCGTGCCAGGTGGCACCAGGGCGCTGGTCGATGTACATGGCAAGGCTCACACCCTGATCATGGCCGGAACGCTTGGCGTTGTAGATGTCTTCGAGCACCTTGTAGTCGATGCCCTCGGGATCCTCGACCCAGCCCTTGGTATCGGAGCATGCAATGGTCTTGCCACCAAGCTGGGCGACCTTCTGGATTGCATAGATGGCGACGTTGCCAGAACCATGAACGACAACGCTCTTGCCCTCAAACGAATCACCCTGGCTCTTCAGATACTCATCCACGAAGTAGACCAGGCCGTAACCCGTGGCCTCGGTGCGCGCAAGCGAGCCGCCGAACGTCAGGCCCTTGCCGGTCAGCACGCCCGACCACTCGTTGCGAAGGCGCTTGTACTGCCCGAACAGGTAACCGATCTCGCGACCGCCCACGCCAAGGTCGCCAGCAGGAACGTCGGTGTTGGGACCGATGTGGCGGAAAAGCTCGGTCATGAAGGACTGGCAGAACGCCATGATCTCGCGGTTGGATTTACCCTTGGGGTCGAAATCCGAACCGCCCTTGCCGCCACCCATGGGCAGCGTGGTGAGCGCGTTCTTGAAAATCTGCTCGAAGCCCAGGAATTTAAGCATGCCGACGGTCACCGTTGGGTTGAAGCGCAGACCGCCCTTGTAGGGCCCGATCGCAGAGTTGAACTCGACGCGATAGCCGCGGTTGACCTGCACCTTGCCCGCATCATCGACCCACGGTACGCGGAACATGATGACGCGCTCGGGCTCGACCAAGCGGTCAAGCAGGCTCGCCTCCTCGAACTCGGGATGCGCCTCGACGGCAGGCTCGATGGTCTCGAGCACCTCGATCGCAGCCTGCAGAAACTCGGGCTGGTCGGCATAGCGCTCGCGCAGCTCGTCGATCACACGCTGGGTATAGCTCATGCGATTCTCCTATCGATGTGTTTCCCTCGCTACCGTTGGAAGCAACGGCAACGTTGTGGCCGCAGGAATTGTACTTCAACTGGGTTGCCGTACGGTCAATGCGCTGAATCGTAACGTGTCCGCAACACGCTCAGCACCGACACGAACCGGGCGCCCTTCTACTTTTCGTACAGCAACGAAAGCAAAGCAGGAAACAAAGGCCGCACGCCGTTCATCAAGAATCCACGAAGGCGACGAAAAAACGAGCCCGGCACCAAAAAGATGCCGGGTTCGAGCGATTACTGGAGCGGGCGACGGGAATCGAACCCGCGTCATCAGCTTGGAAGGCTGGGGTTCTACCATTGAACTACGCCCGCGATATGGTCGGGACGACAGGATTCGAACCTGCGGCATCGTGCTCCCAAAGCACGCGCGCTACCAGACTGCGCCACGTCCCGACGTCCAGAGCAAGCATTATAGAGGTTTCTCTTCATCTGGGCAACGCCCGGTTCGCGCTCCCCCAAGGAACGCACGCGG
Organism: Enorma sp.; assembly: GCF_982429025.1. Taxonomy (NCBI): domain Bacteria; kingdom Bacillati; phylum Actinomycetota; class Coriobacteriia; order Coriobacteriales; family Coriobacteriaceae; genus Enorma; species Enorma sp. The sequence continues at coordinate 23,561 of NZ_CEWCAA010000012.1, read as the reverse complement.
TGTACATGAGTCGCTCGGACGTATACTGTGAATGCAACCAACCCCGAGACCGCCTACCGCGCGGCTAAGGAGCACCATGAGCGAACACGACAGCAACCGTCGGAACGCGCCGGGAGCGGCGCTCGGCCGCACGCTCATCATCGCCAACCCCGTCGCGCAATCTGGCGCGGGAAAGCGCATCGCTGGCCAGCTGCAGCGTTTTCTCGCGCTCTACCACCACGACAACGCCTCGTTCGAGCTCGTGTATACCGAACACATGGGCCATGCCGTCGAGCTTGCCGAAGCGGCACGGGACTACGACTCGGTGCTCGCCCTCGGCGGTGACGGCGTGGTGCACGAGGTCGCAAACGGCATCATGCGCATCGGCGTAGAGCATCGGCCTGCGCTCGGCGTGGTGCCTGTGGGCTCGGGCAACGATTTCGCACGAACGCTCGGCCTCGACGATTATGGCGGAAAGGATTTCGCTCGCCTTCTCACATGCGAGCGCGTCTCCCTCGACGTGGGACGCGTAACCTACGTTCCGGCAACGGGAAACGGGAGCACCAAACCCCATGGTCGCGGGCGAGTGGGGCGGCATTGCACCCCCAACCCAGCCGAAAGCTCACCAGCACCCATACCGTCGGACATCCTACCTGCGGGAGAAATCACAGGCACCGCCAACGATACGGTGACCGAATACTTCGTCCAGACGCTCTCTTTCGGACTCGACGCGGCGGTCGCGATCGGTACCGTCGACCTGCGAGCCACGGTGGCGCTCACCGGGGCACCGCTCTACCTCATGAGCGGCGCAGGCGTTTTCCTTCGTTCCTTCAAGTCCTACCCCGTCCGCGTGTCCATCGACGGAGGAGCAGCCCAGGAGCTACGTACGTTCCTCATGGCCATACAGCTAGGGCCCACCTATGGCTCGGGCTTCCTCATCTGCCCTGAGGCAGACCCTGCAGACGGACGCTTCGATCTTTGCTATGCCAGCGGCAAGGCCACCCGCGCGCATGCACTCGCCCTGCTTCTGCGCGCGAAGAACGGCCATCACCTGAGCTCGCCCCTCATCCACACCGCCACCGCCCGGCATCTCGAACTCGCATTCGAGCGCGACGACTACCCCATCCAAGCCGACGGGGAACGCATACGCGCTCGCAGCATGACGGTCGACCTTCTCCCCGGAGAGCTCACAGTGCTGCGGCCGCTCTAGACGGCACCCTCCGCGATCAACGTGCCAAGAATGCCATCTTATGCGGGAAGGAACTCTATCGTTCCGGCACCGGCATCCATCGACCCCACGCGCGCGAGCGATTCGACACGGTAGCCGCGGGCGCGCAGGCGGTCTCCCCCGCCCTGAAACGCCTTCTCGATCGCGATGCCAATGCCCTGCACCTGAGCCCCTGCGAGCTCGCAGATTTCAAGCAGACCCTCGAGCGCTTTGCCGTTGGCAAGAAAGTCATCGAGAATGAGCACACGGTCCTTGGGCCCGAGGAAGCGCTTCCCCACGATAACGGGAAACTCGCGCTGCTTGGTGAAGGAGTAGATCGATGTTGCGTACTGCTCGCCATCAAGATTGATTGACTGCGCCTTCTTGGCGAACACCACCGGCACGTTCCCAAAGTGGCGCGCCGCAACGCACGCGATGCCTATACCCGAGGCCTCGATGGTCAAGATCTTGTTTACAGGAACCCCCATGAAGCGCTGTGCCCACTCGGCGCCCATGGCGTCGAAGAGCTCGACATCGCATTGGTGGTTCAAGAACGCATCAACCTTGAGAACATCACCGTCCTTGATGATGCCGTCGCGGCGAATACGCTCCTCCAGCTCCTTCATGGCGCCTCCTTGCCCTTGGTACGCTCGAGTACATCCATCCTACCGCATGCCGTACGCGAGGCGGCGAACACGCGTAGTGGCCTATGGCGCACCGATGCGCGCTCGGGGATCATCGCGAGCCGTCGGCATTGCCCAGCACGGCATCGAACCACGCGAGCACGTCACGATAGACCTGCGCGCGGCCGGGCTCGTTGAGAACCTCATGGCGCATGCCCTGGTAGATCATCTCATCCACATGGGCCATGCCAAGATCGCGGTACTGCTTTACGGCCGCGCGCACGCCGCGCCCGCAATCCCCCACCGGATCGTTCGAGCCCGCGATGAAAAGGAGCGGCAGCCCGCGCGGAATCCTGCAGGCGAGGTTGCGCTGCTGCGATGTTGCAGCAAGCTCCGTCACCGCCGCGTAGCCGCCCACGGTAAACATCTGGCCGCAGAGCGGGTCGCTCCGGTACGCCTCAACCACCGCAGGATCGGTCGAGAGCCAGTCATACGGCGTACGGGCGCCCTTGATCGCTCGGCCATATGCACCCACCACGAGCTCGTGGATAAGGCGGCTTTTGAAATGCTCGCCCCGCAGGCACGCAAGCACACGGCAGAGCGCGTTGCCCGCCCGGGCGAGCGCCGGCGGCTGCTGGCCCGTTCCACAGATGACGGCCGCAGAGACGCCCTCGGCGTGCTGGGTGAGGTACACGCGAACAATAAAGCTCCCGAGCGAGTGGCCAAAGAAGACGTACGGAATGCGGGCAGAAACGCCCTGCGCATGCAGGCGCCCGATGACGCGGCTACGCAGGGCGTGGACATCGGCAAGCAGGATGTCCACGCCGTCTGCGAGCGGAATGTGGCCGAGGTCGCAAGCAGCGGCGGCGGTGCGCCCATGACCCACATGGTCGTTCGCGCAGACGAGGTATCCCGCCGCGCAGAGCGCCTCGGCAAAGGGTGCATAGCGCTCGACGTGCTCGGACATGCCGTGCACGAGCTGCACCACGCCTCGCGGCGCGGCGCTGCCAGAAGACGCGGGCGCCCAGACAAGCGCCCGAACGGTCGAGCGCCCATCTGAACTCGGGTAGGTCAACGTCTCCGTGCGCACCGCGCCCCCTTCCCCAAGTATCAAGCGGCGCTACTGCAGCGCGTCAAGGGCCTGAGCCACATCGGCGATCAGGTCGTCGGTATCCTCGATGCCGCAAGATAGGCGCACCATATCGGGTGCGATGCCCGCAGCGGCGAGCTCCTCATCCGTCATCTGGCGATGGGTGGCGTTGGCCGGGTGCAGCACGCAGGTGCGGGCATCGGCCACGTGCGTCGCGATCTGCGCCACATGGAGGCTCTTCATGAACTGTTCCGCCGCCGCTCGGCCACCGGTAAAGCCGAAGCTCACCACACCGCAGCAGCCATTCGGCAGATATTTCTGGGCGAGCTCATGCCGCGGGTCGTCGGGGAGGCCCGGATACTTCACGAAGCGAACCTTGGGATGATCATGAAGGAACTCCGCCATGGCCTGGCCGTTCTTCACATGCTGCGGCATGCGAACGTGCAGGCTCTCGAGGCCGAGGTTGAGCAAGAAGGCGTTCTGCGGGCTCTGGATGCAACCCAGGTCGCGCATGAGCTGGGAGGTCGCCTTCGTGATGTACGCCGCGCCCTGGCCGAACTTCTGGGTGTAGACGACCCCGTGATACGTCTCGTCCGGCGTGGTGAGGCAGGGGAACTTGTCCGCATCCGCCTCCCAGTCAAAGTTGCCGGAGTCCACGATGGCACCGCCCACCGCAGCTCCGTGGCCGTCCATGTACTTGGTGGTGGAGTGCGTCACGATATCGGCCCCCCACTCGAAGGGGCGGCAGAGCACGGGCGTCGGGAAGGTGTTGTCCACGATGAGCGGCACGCCATGGGCATGGGCAGCCGAGGCGAAGCGCTCGATATCGAGCACGTCGAGCGCGGGGTTGGCAACGGTCTCCCCGAACACCGCCTTCGTGTTGGGGCGGAACGCCGCCTCGAGCTCCTCATCGGTGCAATCGGGCGAGACGAACGTGCTCTCGATGCCCATGCGCCCCATGGTGTGGGCGATAAGGTTGTACGTGCCTCCATAGATGGCGGAGCTTGCCACCACATGGTCGCCCGCACCGACGATGTTGAAGAGCGCAAAGAAGTTGGCAGCCTGACCGGAGCTCGTAAGCATGGCGGCGGTACCGCCCTCGAGCTCGCAGATCTTCGCCGCCACGGCGTCGTTCGTGGGGTTTTGCAGGCGCGTGTAGAAATAGCCCGACTCGTCGAGGTCGAAGAGCCGCCCCATATGCTCGGACGTATCGTATTTCCATGTCGTCGACTGATAGATGGGGACCTGGCGCGGTTCCGCATCACCGGGACGATAGCCGCCCTGGACGCAGGTGGTGCCGAGATGCTCTGCCATATGAAGCTCCTTTGCACGTTCGTTTCGATGGGCGCGAAACGCCGCTGGGCGCCGCGCATACGTTCATAAGCTTACTCGCCTTCGCGCTCCCGCGTATGCCTGCATCTAGTTTTTACAGAGAGTCAGCAGGCGCGCTCCGGCGGGGCAGCGCTATCATGAGGGCGAAAGCCAGCGCCCGACTCCGCACGCTCGCACCCAGCAGCGAACGCTTGCAGGCGCCCGAGAGAAAGGAACCCCATGCCCTCCTGCGACCTCACAACCCGGTCTGACGAGCTTGCCGCCCGCGCGGTCGCGCTGCGCGCCGAGCTCGGCTACAACTGCGCCCAGGCGGTCGCATGCGCGCTCGCCCCAGAGATCGGCGCGGACGCGGAAGCCTGCTACGTGCTTTCCGAGGGGTTCGGCGGCGGCATGGGAGGCCATACGGAGACCTGCGGCGCCATCTCGGGCGGCGTCATGGCGCTCGGCCAGGTGAGCAGCGGGGGCACGGCGCTTTCTGGAACCACGAAGAAGCGCACGTACGAACTAACCCGGGAGCTCGTCGAGCGCTTCGGCGCAAAAAACGGCTCCACCATCTGCTGTGAGCTGAAGGGTGCGGGATGCGAGCACGGACCGCTCCGTAGCTGCCCGGGATGCATCGAGGACGCGGTGAAGATCACGGCCGAGATCATCGCGCGCCAAAGCGCTCCGGAAAACGCCGCCTAAATGCCGCTTAAAACTCATCGAACCGCGGGCCCGAGACCTCCACGCGCTCCCGCCCGGCCAAGCGCTCACGAAGCGCGGTGAGAAACGGCTGCTCATCCCCCGCCTTAAACACGATCGAAAGAGCAACCTCGTCGGTATACGCGGTGTCGGAAACCTTTCCGCCCGCCTGTTCAACCATATGAAGAACCTGCTCGTACTGGGAGTACGCGACGGTCACGACAACCGAGACGACTGAAGTCATCTCCACCAGCTTGCCCGCCTCGCGCGCCGCATCGATCGCAGCCTGCACCGCTGCACCGTAGGCGCGCACCAGGCCGCCGGGGCCCAAGAGCGTACCGCCGAAATAGCGCGTGGTCACGCAGCACACATCGCGCAGGTTGGCACCGCGCAGCACCTCAAGGGAAGGCATGCCGCTTGTGCGCTGCGGCTCGCCGTCATCGCTCGCCCGCTCGCGGCCGTCGGCCAGAATCCAAGCTGGCACGTTGTGGCGCGCATCGAAGTGACGCGAGCGAACCGCCGCGATGTGTTCCGCGGCATCTTCCTCACACTCCACATGCACGAGCTGCGCGATGAAACGGCTCTTGCGATCGACGACCTCGCCAACCGCCTCTTCGCCCGCGCGCACCGTACGATAGCTCTCCATGCTCGCCCGCCTATGCCATCTTGCCATTCGCTTCCAGGCTATCCTATCAGGAATACAACGAGCGCGCCCGCCTGCAGCAAGGAGCTGCGTCGGCGGGCGCGCTAAGAAAACGAAGATACCGTGCGCTTACGAGTTCTTCATCACGATCGTGTCGATCGTGTCGGCAACCTGCTCGCAATAGTCGACGCAGTACTCGAGGAACGAGTAGGTTTCGTGCCACGTGAAGACAACGATCGGGTCCGTGCAGGTCGTATGCAGGTTGCGCATAGACCTCATGTAGCAGTCGTCGGCCTCCTGCTCGATGGTGTTGAGCTCAACGACGTACTGGCGCAGCTTCTTCGACTTCTTGAATTGTGAGAGCTCACCCACGAGCGAGCGCATGAGCTCGCAGCTGCGGACCACGATGTCCACAAGCTCGAGCGCATCTGGGCGCATCTCGCGAATGTTGTTGAAGTACAGCCGATGCAGCACGCCCTCGATACGGTCGGTCACGGTGTCCAGGTACTCGCTGAGCTCGGCGATGTCCTCGCGCTCGATGGGCGTCACGAACGCCGTCACCAGCGCGTCGAGCACCTCGTGGCGCCGCTCGTCGGCCGCCTGCTCGATAGCGTGCATCTCATCGATCGCCTCTTCCAGGCGGTCGGGATCAAAATTGTGCATGATCTTCGAGAGCAACTGCGCAGCCTGATATGAATAGTCCGCGCTTGCGCAGAACGCTTCGAAGTAGAACGCGTCGTTTTTCCTTGCCATGGAATCCTCCGATTCTCGTTGTGCATCGCGTTTGCGATCTCAGCGCGGAACCAGCCGCGCGAACATACCGAACACCCTGGCTGCGCCGAGGGGGTGCAGCCGTCAAACGACCGCTAGAACACCATCATGAAGACCTTCGCCATCACGAAGCTGATGAGGCCGCAGCCGGGGAACGTAAACACCCACGTGAGCATCATGTCCTTCACCACCGAGAAGTTGATGGCGGACAGACGCTTGACCGCGCCGACACCCATGATGGCGCTCGTCTTGGTATGCGTCGTGGAAACGGGAATGCCCGTGAGGGTCGAAAGCAGGATGCACACCGCACCGGCGAGGTCGGCCGAGAAGCCCTGGAAGGTCTCGAGCTTGACCATATCCATGCCGACGGACTTGATGATCTTCTCGCCGCCCACGCTCGTGCCGACGCCCATGGTGATGCTACAGAGCATCATGAGCCAGATGGGGATGGCGGCGTTCACAAGATCGGGTTGGCCGTTGCAGAAGGCCACGCCCAGCAGCAGCACGCCGATGAATTTCTGACCGTCTTGGGCACCGTGCATGAAGCTCATGGCGGCAGCACCGAAAATCTGTGCGTACTTGAATGCCTTGTTGGTGCGTCGCCGGTCCATATTCGCGCAGATGATGGTCAACGCCTTGCAGATGCCCCAGCCCAGCGCGAAACCGAGGGCGAGGCTGAGCACCAAGCCGTAGATGACCTTGATCCACTCCTGGCCGTTTACGCCGTCGAGGCCGCCCTGGACGGCAAGCGCAGCACCGGTGAGGCCCGCGATGAGGCTGTGGCTCTCACTGGTGGGGATGCCAAAGATCGAGGCGCCCACGCTGTAGACGACGATCGAGAAGAGCGCGGCGCACAGGGCGACGAGGGCCATCTGCGTGTCCGTACCGAAATCGACCATGTTCGAGATGGTCGACGCCACCGACGAATTGATCATCGTCATGAGCAGCACGCCCAAGAAGTTGAAGACGGCGCTCATGATGATGGCGGGGCGGATATTGATGCTTCGGGTCGTGACAGCCGTCGCGATCGCATTGGGGGCGTCGGTCCAGCCATTGACGAAAATAACGCCCAAGGTGAGCAGAACGGTAACGGCCAAGATGGGGTTCGAGACCACCTGCGCGACAAATTGCGCGAGCGAGACATCCAACAGAGTTCTCCCTATTCAGCTTCACAGGAACGCTCCAGCGGGCATCCCCGACACGTACGCCGCTATTTTACCGTTTCTTAACGGTTTCTTGATGCATTTATGCAGATTAATCAGCCACGCGTAAACGGCTTCATGACGAGTATGCCGTTGAGCTGGCATTTTATATATGGATGTAAAGAGACCTTACGTTAGCTTTACATTTCCCTGATACAGCGCTTGCGCCATGAACACAGGATGCACCTCATCGCAGGCGACGCGCCCAAAAGGCATCATCGGGACCGTAAGCCTCATGGGCACCGAATCATCGTTGACAGGCACGGTGAGAAGGCGCGTCCACCGCCACAAGCGCGCGAGAGCAAAAGAACGAAGCGGGCCTATAAGCCGGGTTCTGTCGCGGACGGTCATTTATCTTGGCACGCACGTCACCGTGCGGCTCCTCGCACGCTACCCGGGCGCGGGCCGGGCCGACCCATAGCGCCCCTATTTGCGCTTGCTCCGGATGGGGTTTACCAAGCCGCCGCGTTGCCGCGACGCTGGTGGTCTCTTACACCACCGTTTCAGCTTTTCCCTTTACGCGCCGAGTCAGCACGCAGGTGGGAGTCTTCTTTTCTGCGGCACTTTCCGTCGGGTTGCCCCGCCTGGCCGTTAGCCAGCATCCTGCCCTGTGGAGCCCGGACTTTCCTCACGCCTGCGCCGGAGCGCAGGTCGCGCGACCGTCTGGCCCGCTTCGCGCGAGGTATTGTAGCATCTGACGCAAGCTACGGCGCGCAGGCCTCAAATCCACACGAGGCAAGCGCGACCCGTCGAATGCGAAATTACCTCTGTCCTGATTTCTCACTCAGTCCTGGTTTTTCAAGATAGCGGTAAGCGAGGGACCGTCGACACATCGGGTGGCAGCCGCACGCGCAGCGGGCGACCCGTTGAAAGCGATGCTTTCGCCCACCGCAGCGAAGAGCGGTAGATCCGAGCGGCTGTCCCCCACGGCGATGCACCGCGCAGGGTCGATGTCGCGCTCAGCGCAAACCCCAAGAGCGTAGTCGCGCTTGTCGTATTCATCGAAAACGCGCTTCACCCGGCCGGTAAAGATGCCATCTTCCTCTTCGAGCACCGGGCCACAGCACCCCGCGAACCCAAACCGGCGACAAAGATACTCCCCCACGACCGTCCAAGCCAGCGAAGCGAGATGCGGCTCCATACCAGCGCCGCGGCATGCGTCAACCGTTTCACGGATGCCCGCGATTAAAGGCAGCTCGTCTAGCCACGACTCGACCTCGGCACGGCGGTAACCGCGCCACGCGGCCGCATCGATCGCGCAAACCTCGCCGTTATCGATGCGCCCCTCCTCGTAGGCGCGCTCGGCGGCAGCCATCTGCTCAAGCGATCCCAAGCGCTTTGCAATAAACGAACCCGTGCTCGTATCCGGCACGAGCGTCCCGTCGATGTCGAAGAATATGAGCCGCTCCACCATCATGACCTCTCCAACCTTTACGCGAACATGCCCTGCCGAACGCATCAAGGCGTTGCAACCACCATAGCTCGAGTCTCGAATCGGCGCTTTTGTAAAAACTCAGCCCGGTATCTGAATTACTATACCCTCTGCATTCCTGAGAAAATGCTTTCAATGCGGGATGGCCTGCTCAACAGAACCAAAAAAGGCACTGATTCGAGGCTCAAGCTACCCCGTCGGCTTTTTTACTGCCGCATAGCAAGAATAGCCCAGTCACCGCGCGCAACTGCGCGCGCGAAGCCTTCGTTGCAGCTCGAAATATCCTCGTGATCTCTTAGCCGGAACAAAACTTCCGTCAAAGGACTTGATTTTGGGATACCTACTAACTATCCGCTCCAGGTCCATCGCATCTACCAGCAGTTTTCATGTTGCATCTAGCGGGTGTACTCGGGCGGTCTCCGAAAAATCGATCCTTTGACGCAAGTTTTGCCCTTGGCGCCGCGCGAGTGCGCCAATATCGCGAAATCCGCCGTCCCACACCCCCAACCCGCGCACAACCGGACGGGCATTCCATCCAGCCGCGGGAGCGAGAAACGATCTGTGCGCTACGGCGGCGGCCCGCACAGCCACGCGTTACAGCAGCGGCAGCTCAATCAGTCACGCGCTACAGCGGCAACCCGCACAGCCACGCGCTACGGCAGCGACAGCCCAAACAAAAACGGGGCCGCTGCCAAAGCAACGGCCCCGACCAAACGATGCGTTACATCAGCTTGCGGAAAAGGTTCTTGATATCCTCGACGCTCGCATCGCGCGGATTGCCGGGTGCGCAGGCGTCGGCATGAGCGGACTCGGAGAGGAAGTCGAGGTCCTCTTCCTTGAGGCCGTCCACCTTCGTGGGGATGCCCACATCCTGCCCGAGCTTGGCCACGGCAGCCACAGCGGCAGCGCGGTACTCGTCCTGCGACATGTCGTCAACGCCCGCAACGCCCATGGCACGAGCGATCTCGCGATACTTCTCGCCCGTTTCGGAAGCGTTGTACTCCATCACGATGGGCAGCGCCATGGCGCAGGCAACACCGTGCGGCGTGTCGTAGACCGCGCCGAGGATATGGGCCATGGAGTGCGCGATGCCAAGCCCGACGTTGGAGAAGCCCATACCCGCGATGTACTCGGCAAGGGCCATGCCCTCGCGGCCGCTGCCCGGCTCGCCGCTCTTGGCCTCGGCTACGGCGTCACGCAGGTTCTGAGCGATCAAGCGGATGGCCTCGAGGTGGAACATGTCCGTCATCGCCCATGCCGCCCTCGTGGTGTAGCCCTCGATGGCATGGGTGAGCGCGTCCATGCCGGTCGCAGCCGTAAGGCCCACAGGCATGGTGGCCATCATGTCGGGATCGACGACGGCAACCACGGGCATGTCATGCGGGTCAACGCAGACGAACTTGCGCTTGCGCTCAACGTCGGTGATGACGTAGTTGATCGTGACCTCGGCCGCGGTACCTGCCGTGGTGGGAACGGCAATGATCGGCGTGCACGGGTTCTTGGTGGGAGCAACGCCCTCGAGCGAGCGCACGTCCTCGAACTCGGGGTTTGCGATGATGATGCCGATGGCCTTCGAGGTGTCCATGGACGACCCGCCACCGATGGCGACAATGCAATCGGCGCCCGAAGCCTTGAAGGCCTCGACGCCATGCTGAACGTTCTCGATCGTGGGGTTGGGCTTGATATCGGAGTAGACCTCATAGGGAACCTGGGCGGCATCGAGGAGGTCGGTCACCTTGGCCGTGATGCCGAACTTCACGAGGTCGGGGTCGGAGGCAACGAAGGCTTTCTTGAAGCTGCGGGCCGCGATCTCGTTCGGGATCTCGGCGATTGCACCCGATCCGTGATACGACGTCTCGTTGAGCATGATGCGCTGAACCATTGGAGTCTCCTCTCTACGCCGACGTGCGATGCGCCGCGCCGGCAAACCTCGGGGCGTACCCGCGTCCCCGCATACGATTTCAATCTACCCGAACGCCCCTTCGCCTATTCCGCCGCGCCGGGCTACGAGCGCTACAATGAGGCCGTTGGAAACGCGTTCATAGGAGGTACCCATGTCCTTCGCCGACCTCACCCGCGCGCGCTATTCGTGCCGCTCCTACGAGGACCGCGCCATCGAGCCCGAGAAGCTCGCTGCAGTGGTGGAAGCGGGCCGCATCGCCCCTTCCGCCCACAACAACCACCCTACCCGTATCGTTATTTGCGACACCCCCGAGCTAAAGGAGAAGGCGGCGCATGCAGCTCACAGGTTCGCCAAAGACGGCAGCATCTTCGGTGCGCCCGTGGTCATCCTCGCCTGCGCGCGCACCGAAGATGCCTGGGTACGCCGGAACGACGGCATGAACTCGTCGCTCATCGATACCTCGATCGTGGTCGACGAGATGATGATGCAGGCAACCGAGCTCGGCTTGGGAACCTGCTGGGTTTGCATGTTCGATCCTGAGATCGCACGCCAGGAGTTCGGCCTTCCCGAAGGGGTCGAACCGGTATCGATGCTCACCATGGGCTACCCAGCGGACGAAATCGCCGAACCCGAGAAGCGAGAAGCCCGTTGCATCTCCCTGGAGCAATTCTGCGACGTAACGCGCTAGCGCAGACGAAGGCTGACAGGGGACGGAGGAAACCGCCGGCACTCCGCCCCCTGCCGGTGGGCCTAGAGACCCATCTCTTCCTTAAGGCGGGCGAGCTCCGCGTCAACGGCCGCCGTCGATGCGGAATCGGCATACTTCTTCTCCAGCTCGGCGGCAGCGTCCGCCGGCTCCGAAGAAAGCTCGCTCATGGCGTTGGAGCGGTCGAGCATCTCATCGGCCTTCGCCTCCATACGGTCGAACGCGCTCATGGCACCGGCCGCGCGGTCGCCTGCGGAGGACATCTTGTTGACCTTGTCCTGGGTCTTCGCAACGGCGACCTTCGCCTTGATGGCCTCGCGCCGGCTCTTCAGCTGCTCGATATCACCCACAAGTTTGTCATGCATCTCGCGCATCTTGGTTGCATTCTCGTGCGCGGCCTCCGCGGCAGCGCGCAGCCCCTCGCCCTTCGTTACGAGCTGCTGCTTCTTTGCCAAGAACGTTCGAGCATCGTCTTCATTGCCCGCCTCGAGCGCCGCGCGGGCGAGGCTGTCGTACTTCGAGATGTCGGCCTCGTTCTCCTTGACCTGCCGCTCGGTGCGCGCCTCCTCCGCCATGACGCCGGCAGTCTCCTGCTTGACCTCGGCAAGCGACTCGGTGAGGTCGCGGAGGTACTGGTCGACCATCTTGGATGGATCCTCAGCTCGGTCGAGCAAATCGTTCACATTTGCCTTGATGATATCGGTAAAGCGGTCGAGCATGCCCATGTGCACTCCTTTGACTCTTCGCCGGGCCCACCCCGGCGCTTCGGCGCCCATGGACGCCGTCTTGTACCTTCTACCCCCAGAGCGGGCACAGCATCACGCGCCGTCTCAGTCTTTCGGGTCCTGGTACTTCTTCTCCAAATCTTCGAGGTCCTGATCGCCGAACGTCTCGAGCGGTGTGTTGAGTACCTCTTCCATGCGCTTTGCTTCCCGCTCCTTCGAAGCGCGGTAGTTCTTCACCCCAAAGAACACGAGCCCGGCCACGATGACCACCGCTGCGCAAACGGCAACGTACACCATAGGCGATGTCGTGCGGCTCATGATGCGCGCTCCCGTGTCTTCGAAAGCCCGTGCGAAGATCTCGTCTTCGGATATCGAATAGTCTTGGTAGTACCTATCGAGGTAATCGGCGAGAATCCCGATCGCTTCGTCATCCATCACGGTCTTGGCTTGGCTACCAACCGTATAGCCGCAGTTGAACGACCCGTTGCCATCGTCGCAGAACACGAGGAGGAAGCCCGCTTCGTCGTCGAAGACCTCATCGTACAGCTCATCGGCGCGCTGGGAGAGCGCCTCGGTCGAGGTCTCGCTCCCATTGGGAAGGACCCACACGAACGGCTGCACGCCCGTCTCATCCTGGAAGGCGTCAAGCCCGCGCTCGATCGTTCCCGAGCTATAGATCCAGCCTCCATCTTCATCGCGATAATGCTGAGAGAGCTGGGTGGTAACCGCGCTAGCGGGCAGCGCCTCGCGATCAACCGTTGATGCGGAGATGTCTGCGCTCATGGCGGTAGACGTGCACGATGTCAAGCGAGTCGCAACGGTACCGAGAAGCGCCATGAGCACGACGACGGCGAGCGCCGCCACGATGATCGAAGCGCAACCGCATCCCGAACCACTCGAATCCCCGCCAGAACCCCTCCCGGAGCCCCCGGAACCGCGCCCCATGCCGTAGCCGGCCATGAACGGCCAGAAGCTACCGCCACCGTAAGAGCGCGGTCCATGCCAACGCGGCGCGCCGAAACCGCCCCCGAATCCGCCGAAGCGGGGGCCGCCCGAACGACCGCTCCTGCCGTGACCGCCTCCCCCGGAGAAGCCTCCCGAAGATCTGCCTCCGCCGGAGAACCCTCCGCTGCGGCCACCGCCTCCCGACCTGCCGCCAGACCTGCCCATACGCATCCCTTCGCCGTCGTTCTTCATGCAATGTCATTGGTTCCATTATGCCCAAAGGGAGCGGGAAAGGCGCAATCGAACGTGCACCCCCTTTTGGCAGGCAAAGCACCCCTGGCCACGACATGGAACGCTCGCGCCCCTCGACATGAAAAAAGGCACCGTCCGATGGGCGGTGCCTTTCGTCTGCGAAGCGCTTACCTCGTAAGTTGAAGCATATGCTAGTCCAGATCGTCCACGCCGAAGTTGTCGAGCGGCGCGAAGGGATCGGCGACCGGGGTGACGGGCGCGGGCTCGGGAGCCGGGGTAACCACCGGGGCAGACTGGAGCACCGGAGCGGCAGCCGCAGCGGCGGAGCCAACGGGCTGCGAAGAAGCCATGAGCTCGGGCGGGAAGGAGTTCTGAGCATCGTCCATGAAGTGCTGGAGCAGCTTCAGATACTCCTCCTTGAACTCCTCGCGCGAAGCCTTGAGACGATCGATCTCCTTCAGCTCCTCCTGCTTCTCCTGCAGGGCCTGGCGGATGACGTCGCGCGCCTTGGCATCGGCCTCGTTGCAGATGTGGTCGGCATTCTGCTGAGCCTCGGCAACGATGGCGTCCGCCGTCTGCTGAGCAGCGATGAGGGCCGCGGAAATCTGACGCTCGGAGGCGCCCATGCTCGACGGCTGCTGCACCGGCGCGGGCGCGGCAATCGTCTGAGCCTGCGCGTTCGCAAGCTGGTTCTGAGCATCGGCGAGCTGCTGCTCGGTCGCCGTCAGGCGATTCTTGAGATCGACGATCTTGGCAAGCATCGCGTCGACCTCGGTAGCGAGCTGCTCGAGGAAGACATCGACCTCAGCGGGATCGTAGCCGCGCTTGGCCTCGGAAAACGTCTGAGCCTGAATGTCGGCGGGTGTGATTGCCATGAGCACTCCTTTTCATCGCACGCAGGACCTTGCCCCGCTTGCGCCTAGACACTGCATCCTAAACGATTATACCTATTACCAGCCGTGACACGAGATTCAACGCAAGAACCGCAATAACGGGAGAGAAATCGAGGCCGCCCATCGGGGGGATAAACCGACGGAAGAGGCCCAGATAGGGCTCGCAAAGCGATTGAAGCACCATGCCGATATCGTGCACCAAGCTACCCTCGCGGATCGGGAACCACGAGAGCAGGATGTAGACGATAATGAGCATCTCGTAGAAATCGACGAGCGTAACGACGAGCTGCGCGACCGAGTAGGCGTTCAAGGTGAAAGTCGGAATCGTCAAGCACCCCCGCCTATTTGAGGAAACCGTCGTCGCGGAGCTTGGTCAGATCGGAATCCTTGACCTCGCAGCCGGCGGGCAGCACCATGAACACGCGGTCGCCCACCTCTTTGACGGAAGCGCCGAGGCCGCAGGCGAAACCATAGCTGAAATCGAGAACGCGCTTGGCTACCTCCGTGCGCACGCCCACGAAGACAAGCGCCACGGGCTGCTTGGTGCGCACGCGACGCACGACGGTCTCGACGTCGTCGTAGCTCTCCGGGCGCAGCACGTATGCCGGCAGCTGGGGAGTCGCGTTCAGGATAGAATTTGCATGCCGGTCGATGGCTGCAGCTTCGGGAGCCGGGGCGGCCGCAGCGTGCTCGCGCACCGAGGCAGCATAGCTCGAGGGCGTATCGTAGGCCCCGGGACGATAGGAATCCTGGCTCCGGGCGGGAGGATTGTACGTGGTGGCATGACGGTCCGCATCGCCCACGAGCTGGCCTGAGCGCGTGTAGACCGCGACGGACTCCGCCTCGCCGCGACGGGTCTGCCCGAGCATGCCATTCGAAGGCTCTGCGGGTTGCGCGGCATAGCCGCCGCTATACCCCTGCGCACCATAGGCGTCTTCCGCGGTCTGGTAGTCGTCCTGATAATCGCCGTCATAGTAATCGTTATAGCCGTCACCCTCGTCATAGCCGTCTTGGCCGTAGGAAGCTTGACCTTGGCCGAAGGGGAGCCGACTCTTGATGTCGTCTAAGAAGCCCATCTCTCAACCTCTCTGCATGCTGCGATTCGTGTACGGTTGCAGGTCTGAGTTGGCCTGACCTGCTTATCGTACCAGAACTGCCCTATTCTAGGCCCTTGTACCCCGCAAGATGCGACAACGATTCCGAAAATACCCCTTCCAATGCAATGTTCACACTCATGCTTGCCACATGCGCATGCGCCCGCGTGCAAAGAGCGGCTATGCGCCTAGGCGAGCGCGAAGGACGGATCGAACGCGACCCTACCGAGCCTGATGAGCGTGGACCCCTCCTCGATAGCCGCCTCGAAGTCCTCGCTCATACCGCAGGAGAGCTCGGCAAGGTCGACCGAGGGGTAGGATGCGGCCAACTCGTCGCGCAGGTCGCGTAGGCCGGCAAACGTCTCGTGAGCGCAGCGAGCATCTCCGCGGGGAGCCATCGTCATGAGACCGGTGATGCGAATACCCGGGAGCTGCGCAAGCTGGGAGAATGCATTTCGCAGATCATCGGGGGCAAACCCAGACTTCGAGGCCTCGCCCGAGACGTTCACCTCGATGAGAACCGGCTGCGGGCCGGCCAGCTCCCCCGCCTCGACGCGGCGTGCGGCACGGGAGGAAACCGCCTCGGCGAGGTGAAGCGAGCTGATGGAATGGATGCACGCGGCGCGACCGAGCACGGCGTTGATCTTGTTGGTCTGCAGGTTGCCGATCATATCGAACCTAAGCTCGCGAGCATCGGCACCGGCAACGCACCCGTCCTCGCCGGCGAGCACGGAGAGTCCCTCAAGCTTACGCACGAGTTCCTGAGGCCGATTCTCACCAAAGAAGCGATACCCCGCATCGATGGCAGCGACCACCTGCGGCACGTCGACCGTCTTGGAGACGGCCATCACCTTCACCGAGCCGGCCTTGCGCCCGCTCCGCGCAAGCGCCGCATCGACCCGCTCCATGATCGCCTCGCGCCGACGTGCGACGGCCTCGCGATACGCATCTAGCTCAGACATACCATGCACCTCTTGTCGTTGATAACCTCCCCATACTACCGCAGAGCGCGACCCTGCGAAGAGGATCGCGCTCGAACGCGCAATGTTTACGGTTTTGATGAACGCCGCCTCCGCATGGAGGTGCGCGCGGCACCTGTTCGGCGGGCGAGGCACTCAAGTGCTTACTCAGCCGGCATGGCTCCTGCGGCGCTTACTCAGCAGGCGAGACTTCCGCGGCGCCCTCGATAAGCTCGCGCACGCGTGGATCGAGCTCGTCGCGCGGGATGCGCGCCACGCAGAGCGCATCGGATGCTGGGTCGAGAAACGCGCCCTCTCCTGCCGGAACCCTCATCCCCTCGAGCTCGTCTTCATCGAAGGTGGCGATTTCCATCTGGTTCCACCGCTGGCCGGTGAGCAGAAACAGGATGCGCGCGGCCGCGTCGATGCTGTACTGCGCGCACCGGTCGAGATAGCGCGACGCCATGATTACGCGGCGCAGGTCGTCGTATGAGCTGTCGTCGCTCCCCTCGCCGAGATCGATGGCCGACATGCGATTGTACGAACGGAAGAACTCTTCGTAGACGCCGTGAGCAGACTCCTCCTGCTCGCTCAGCTCGCGCAGAAGACCGAGGTCGTTCAGCACGAGCACCGAGGCGGCCGTTCCCATGACCCTATAGACGGTCTTCGCCTCTTCCTCAACGAGCTCGATAAGCTCTGCCGGAAGCTCGATATCGGCCGAGACCCGCAGCTTTGCCGCACGTGCGGTGCGACGGACCTTATCGCACATGCGCTGCAGGCAGAAATCGGTATAGATGATGGTCTGGAGAAGCCTGAAATCCGATGCGACCGGACCTTGGGTAGCAATGAGGTTGTAGCAGACCGCCTCGAGGTTCGCGCAGCGCGCATCGATCTGGTACGTCTTCTCCCGCGTTGCGCCCGCAAGCTTCTTGTCTCCCGAGATGAATGCACGCACGGCATCGTGGAGGGCGAGGTCGATCGTCTCGTAGATCGAGAGCATCTCGTGGCGTGCCTCCACGAGCTGGCGATGGTACAGCTTTCGCATGGTCTACTCCTTACAAGCCAAACCGAATACAAGCAGGTCAAATACACCAGGGGCGGCAGCGCGGCACAGCCCGCGCAGCGAATCGCCGCAGGCGGGCAGGGCGCAATGCCCCCACCTCACTCTACGTGGCGCATGTAAGGAATGTGTAAGGAGCCGTTCGCCACCCGGCAAACGGTCGGGGGCACCGGGTCAGCGCATCACCGCGACCGCAGCATGACGCCCGCAGGAGCCGTTCTCGGCACGATAGGAGTAGAAGCGGTCGTTGTGGCGAACGGTGGAAAGACGCGTATCAAGAACCGAGCCTTCCGCCAAACCGGCACGAACGAGTGCTTGCGTGATGGCGCGCGCAAGGTCGAGCATCCGCGGGCCCGACGGGTTGATATCGGTGAACCGCTGGGAGAACTGCTCGATGAGCTCAGCGGAGACCTCGTACTCATCGCCCAGGATGTGCGGGCCAATATATGCACGCATATCGCTCGGTGCGCAGCCCGTGGCCTCACCCAATGCACGCGCCGCCGTTCCGGCGATTTCCGCATACGTGCCCCGCCAGCCCGAATGGACGACGGCAAAACCGCCCGGGCAGACAACGATCACGGGAACGCAGTCGGCAAAGCACAGCAGCACCGGTACGCCCGGAACGGTGCACACGACGGCATCGGCGCCCGCAGCGGCCTCAGCGCGAGCCTCACCGAGCGCTGCCGTATCCGAAGAGGACACGGTCACGACATGGTCGCCGTGAACCTGGTTGGGAACGATGAGGCGGTCAAGCGCCTTCTCGCATCCGAGCGTTGCAAGCACGCGGCGCCGGTTCTCCTGGACCGACTCGGGCGCATCGCCCACATGGCTTCCCAAATTCAACGAGGTGTAAGGGGGCTTCGAAACTCCGCCCGTCCGCTCGGTGAATCCGAATGCAACCGGGCCCTCGAGGGACCCCACCAACGCAACGCCCGTATCGTCTACCAAACGTTCAAGCTCCTGCATAGCGCCTCCCCAAGCGCGAGTCCATGTGTTCTGTTCATTCTACATGCCATCCAGCGCGGCGTCCCATATGACATCCCGCGCGGCCTTCTACAAGGCAGCCCGCTTGGCTCGTTCGCTCGATACGAGAAGCGCCAAGGCAATCAGCCCCGGCGCTCATGCAATGCAACCAATTGTGCCGATGCAGACGAATCCGTCCGCATCCGCGATGCAGGCTAGAAGTTGCCGCGCTTCAGGAAATCGGGAAGCTCGAACTGGTCGTTACCAAAGTTCGGGACCTCGGTGCCACCGATGGTGCGCGTCGAAGAAGACTGCTTGCTCTGCTGAGCGGGCGCGGAAACAGGCTCGCTCTTCTGGGTGCTCGCCTGGAAGAGCTGGTCCTGACGGCCGACGTTGGCATCGGAGAAGCCGGTGGCGATGACGGTGATGCGCACCTGATCGCCGAGCGACTCGTCCACCACGGTACCGAAGATGATGTTCGCCTCGGGGTCGACGGCGTTCGCCACGAGGTCGGCGGCGTCGTTGATCTCCTGGATGCCGAGGTCCTTGGAGCCGGCGATGGAGAGCAGCACGCGCGTGGCACCATCGATGGAGCTCTCGAGCAGGCGGCTCGAGATGGCCTGCTGGGCAGCGTCCACGGCGCGGTTGTCGCCGGAGGCGGTGCCGATGCCCATCATGGCGGTACCGGCCTGCTTCATGATGGTCTTCACGTCGGCGAAGTCGAGGTTGATGATGCCGGGCACGGTGATGAGGTCCGTGATACCCTGGGTGCCCTGGGAAAGCACGCCATCGGCCGTGGCGAAGGCCTCGAGCATGGTGGTCTTCTTCTCGGCGATGTCGAGCAGCTTGTCGTTCGGAATGACGATCATGGTGTCGACGCAGTCGGCCAGGGTACGGATGCCCTCCTCGGCGCTCGCCTTGCGCTTGCGGCCCTCGAAGGTGAAGGGCTTGGTCACGACGGCCACGGTCAGCGCGCCGATGTCGTTCATGGCGATGTCGGCCACGATGGGAGCAGCACCGGTTCCGGTGCCGCCGCCCTCGCCGCACGTGATGAACACCATGTCAGCACCCTCGAGTGCCTCTTGGATGTCGTCGCGGCTCTCGTCGGCAGCCTTGCGGCCAATCTCAGGGTTCGCGCCGGCGCCCAGGCCACGCGTCAGATCGGTACCGATGTGGACCTTGATGTCCGCATCCGAGATCGCGAGCGCCTGCGCGTCCGTGTTGATGGCCACGAACTCGACGCCGCGGATACCCTCCTCGATCATGCGGTTGACCGCGTTGGTTCCGCCGCCGCCGACGCCCACCACTTTGATGACGGCAAGGTAGTTGCTGATCTCGCTCTCGTGCATGTCGGTCCTCCGAATTCGGACTGCGGTTCCGGGTTAAACTCTAACGTTCAAGTTTACATTAAACGTCGAGGTAAATCGGCATATCTTTGCACAAAAATGCAGTTGGAGTCAAATGGTCGGAGGCGAAAATATGAAGCTCGCTGCATATTCGCAGGTCGGGCGGGGTGACATCATGCAACGCGGATTTCAGGGTGCGTGCTCGACGTGCAACGCCCCGCTCACAGAACACCACGGAGACACGAATGGGCCTGGGCGCAGCGCGGGTCACAGGACGGCGTTCAGGGTCTTGATAGACGCTCATCGCACCCGCTGGGCGTTTCTTGCGCCCCGCACGGACGTCCGGTCCCTCCCCGGGCGTGCTGAGGCAGCCCGGCGCGCAGCGGACGCGCCGCGGTAGCCCAGCGCCCCAGAGCGCGCAGCGGACGCGCGGCTCCTCCCTAAGCGCTCGGCGCGCTACGGTATGTCGGGCTCTCGGGGTTGCGGACATCGATATACGTAATGCCCTGCACCTGGTCGAGAAGCCCGGTAACGACCCGCTCCTTGAGCGAGACGTCGGTAGGCCCCCCGAGCGCGACCTCGATGCCATTCGAAAGGAAGACGGAGATGGCATCGACCGACTCGAGCGACAGGTAATCGATCTGCGCGAGGAAGTCGCTTGAGAAGCCGCTTACGTACTCCAGCCCCGCCGTGATGACATCCGAAGAAACCTTACTGCCTTCGGAGGGTTCGACATCGGATGCTATGTCGGTGAACAGCACCGCACCGTCCTGGCGTGCAAGCGCCAGCGCGGCGTTGAGGCCGGTTAAGGTTTGCGTACCGTCGGCGGCACTGCCATCGGAGCTCGAAGCGTTATCCGCCGAAGCTGCGTCGGAGCCCGAGGCGCCATCGGCTGAAGCCGTATCGGAATCTGTGGAGGAGCCGCCCTCGGCATCACCGGCAGCATCCGAATCAGAAAATGCACCAGAGGCGTCCGCGCCGTCACCGGACGACGAAGCGTCGCCGCCCGTGCTGTCAGAGGAAGCTCCAGCGCCGCCCGCACCGTCAGAAGAAGCAGACGCGTCTGCCGAGCCATCGCTCCCCTGCTGCAGGCTTGCCTGCGTGCCCGCCGTGCCCGAAACGACGTTCCCCTCGGCGTCTACCGTGACCGACAGCGAGATGGGCGCGATCCAGGTACCACTCGCATCGATTGCCCAGGCAACGTCGCTCGAGGTGATATAGGCGATTGCAGCGACCTTGTACTCAACCGGCGTGATGGTGATCGTATGCGGGAACGTGCGCTCGATCTGCACGCTCTCGACCCAGGGATTCTGCTTGAGCGACGTCTCGATCGCCGATGCATCGTAATTGAAGAGCGTCGAACCCTCGGGAACGTCCACCAAACGCTCGACCGTATCCTGCGTAACATGCTCGCTGCCGTTCACGACGACCTCCGTCACCGAGAAGATCGGCGAGTTGGTGACGACCACCCCGCCAACGACCAGCACCAGGAGCACCGCAGCGACCACCGCCACGATGCGCCCCGGAATCGCGACAGCGGGAAGCTTGATGCGACCGAGCACGGAGGCAAGGCCTGCGCGCCCCTCGCCCGGACCGCCGGAAGCGCGCACGGCGCCGCGTTTCGCAGCACCAGAAGGCTTCGGTGAGGGCTTCAAACGGGAGGCGCCCGAAGCGCCGAGCTTGGAACGAGATGCGGGAGACGCGGCCGCCGGCTGGCGCAGCGTTTTGCGCCCCGCGGCAGGGCGCGACGAGACGGACCCCGCAACAGGCCGCGACGAAGCCTTCGCCGCAGGCTTGGGAGCAAGACGGGACGCTCCTGCCTGCCTAGCGGTGCCCTGTGGTTTGACGGAGGCCTTTTGCTTGCCAGCTGTTCGGGTGCGCGGGGCCGCGGCCGACGAGCTCGCCTGGGCACGGGGGCGCGCAACGCCGCCCTTGCCTCCTGCTCCCATGCGGGGAGCGGAGGCCCCACGGGCAAAGCCGCCGCCGGCAGAGCCCGGCCGCTTTGAGACGGGCTGCTTTGACGCGCGGGGAGCGGGGCGCGAAGAAGGCGCGGGGGCCTTCGCGCGCTCCTTCGATGAGCCCGCTGTCGAGGCACGACGGAAGGTCGGCTTCGACGTATTAGAAGCCGAGGAACTTGACTTCCGTTTGGAGCTCAACGCCATACGTCTCTTGAACCTTTCCGCGCACCGTTCGAATCACGTTAAGGACGTCCGACGCCGTAGCCGCGCCCTTGTTCACAATAAAGTTAGCGTGAACGGGAGACACTTCCGCGCCGCCCACGCAAAAACCCTTCAATCCACAATCCTCGATCAGCTTGCCCGCGCTTCCATCGGGAGGATTGCGGAACACCGAGCCGCATGACGCCGCGGCCATGGGCTGCGTGCGGCGCCGCCGCGAGAGATAGCGATCCATCTTGGTACTGATGTCCTGCTTCGATGCGGGCGTGAGGCCGAGCGTCGCCTCGAGCACGATCTCTCCCGCAGGCAGGCTGCACGAGCGGTACCCCCAGGCAATCTGGTCGTGGTCGTAGCGGCAGATGCCCGTGCCAGGTCGGTACGTCATCACGCTCTTCACCACCGAGCCGATCCACTCGTCGCGCGTCCCCGCATCCATGTTGATGGCGCCGCCGAGCGTACCGGGGATGCCCACCGCGAACTCGAGCCCCGAAAGGCCCCTCGCGTAGGCATCGTTCACCACGCGCATGAGCACGGTCGCGGCACCTACCGTGAGCGTGCAGCCGTCCTCGGCGATGACCGTGCGGCCGAACTCGCGCCCCAGCATGATGACCACCCCGCGATAGCCATCGTCGGAGACGAGAATGTTGGACCCACGCCCCATGACCACCCAGGGCACGCCTTCCGCGTTCACGGTTTCGATGGCGCGCCTCAGCGCATGGTAGCTATGGCACGTCACGAGAAGCGACGCGGGCCCGCCGATGCGGTAGCTCGTATGGCGCGCAAGCTTCTCGTTCTCGAGCACGTCGGTATCGAGCGCCCCGATGAGCGCCATAGAGACGTTGAAGAGCCCCATAGGGCACTCACTACTCCTTGTTGGTGAGGTAGTCGATGAACTCGGGGCCCACCGTCGTCACGTCGCCTGCACCCATGGTGATGAGCAGGTCGCCCGGTTCCACGATGTCGCTGAGCGCCTCGAGAAGCTGCATGCGACCGGGAACGTAGGACACGCTCTTTCCAGGATGGTGCGCACGCAC
This sequence comes from Enorma sp., assembly GCF_982429025.1. Classification (NCBI taxonomy): domain Bacteria; kingdom Bacillati; phylum Actinomycetota; class Coriobacteriia; order Coriobacteriales; family Coriobacteriaceae; genus Enorma; species Enorma sp. Next base: position 544 of record NZ_CEWCAA010000012.1, on the reverse strand, counting down.
CGTATCGGCAAGCATCTTGCTCGTCACGCCGGGAATGGGCATCTCCCCCGCGGAGAAGACGTCGATGAGCACGAGCTTGTCGGCATCGGCGAACGCGTCGGCGAAATCGTCGACGAGCGCCTGCAGGCGGGAGTAACGATGCGGCTGGAAGACCACGTCCACGTTCTTGAACCCAAGGCCGCGCGCCGCAGCGAGCGTCGCCTTGATCTCGGTGGGATGATGGCCGTAATCATCGACCACGGTGATACCATCGATGTCGCCCACGCGGGTAAACCGGCGACGCACGCCGGCAAACCCGGAAAGCGCCTCGGCGGCAGCGTGCGCATCGAGTCCGAGCACCCATGCCACCACGAGCGCCGCGGTAGCGTTGAGCAGATTGTGCGTCCCGGGGTTGCTCTTGATAACCACCTCGTGGGTCGTGCCGTCGGGAAGCGCCACCGTGCAAGCACCCTCGAGAGCATGCTCGTGCGCATGCGGGGTGCAGACGACATCATTCGCCGCATCGGTGCCATACGTGACCACACGACGGCCCGTCGAGCGGGCG
>NZ_CEWCAA010000011.1:0-54377 GCF_982429025.1 Enorma sp. | reverse complement strand
GCCGCCGGCGGCATCGCCCCGCAGATTGGCTCGGCACTGGTAGCCACGGGCTTCCTCATGATGATCATGAGCACCACGAACCTCATCGCCGTTTTGCCCGCAGCCGCCGTGCTCTGCGCGATTTTCATTGGATGGTGGTACACGTGGGGCCGCACGCTCGGAGCGGCCTCGGTGGCGCTCGTGTGCATCATGGCGCTCGGCGCCGCCACGGGCGATCCCCTCGTGCTCGCAGGTCCGGTGGCGGCCTTTGCGGGATATTTCCTGCCCGCAGTGCCCGCCGCCATCAGCTGCTCGCTCGGAGTTGCCCTCAGCCGATGGCTCGACCTCGCGATCGAGAACGGCGGGGCGCTCGAGAGCGCCGCCGCCTTCGCTTCGCTCGCTGATGCGCCCTTCCTCGCGGGGCTCGCGCTCATCGCTGCGACCGCTGCGGCAACGAGCGCCGCGCTCTCCCGGCACGCCCGCAACATGCGCGATTCGCGCGGCGGCGGCATGCTCGGCGTTGCCTGCGCGCTCGCGGGAATTATGGTTGTTTTGCTGCTCTGTCTTGCAAACCCTATGGAAATTGCCAGCGTGGACACTGCATCGATTGCCAAGATTCTCGGGGCGGGAGCTCTATCCTCTATAATCATCGGCATATGTGTATATCTGCTTGGCTATCGCAAGGACATCCCGGAGGGTGATCGATCGTGAACTTCCTGAACATCTTCGAGGACCACGTGGCGGGCATCTTCGGTGCCGCGCGCGCCCCGTTCTCGTTTAAGAAGCTCGCCAAGCAGGCGGCTCGCGAGATGGAAGATCAGACCCTCGTGGTCAACGGCGCCAACACCGCGCCGGCGCTCTACACGATCCTCATCTCTGCCGACGACGACTCGCTTATGGCGCCGTTCTACCCGCAGCTCGCACGCGAGGTCACGAGCTTTGTGAAAGCCCAGGCCGACAAGAAGCGCTACGGGTTCGTGGGCGAGCCCCTCGTGCGCTTCATGATCGACCCCGCCCTCAAGCCGGGAAAGTTCTCGGTCTTTGCCGAGAACGTCGACGGCCCCACGCTCGCCCGACTCTATGAGGAGGAGCGCGCCTATCAGAACAGCCTGAGCCAGAACTACGGGCGCTCCGCCGTCAATCGCGCGCAGCAGGCGCCCATGCCGCGCCAGCAGCCCGCGCAGCCGCGCCAGGCCGCTCCCGCGCGCCAACCCCAACCGCGCCAGGCGGCTACCCCCGAGGTTCGAAGCGCAGCGCAGCCTATCTCCCTTGCAGGCAACGCCCCCAGCGCAGCAGGCTTGGGCGCCGCTGCCGGTGCGGGCGCTGCAGCAAGCGCTGCGGCGGGTGTCGCAGCAGGTGTCGCCGCGAGCAACATCCCCGATCCGTTCGCGAGCAACGATGCCGCATCCCCCATCCCCGTGCCCAAGACCGTAGGCCGCGAGGCCCTCGCCGGCATGGGCGGCGCAGCAGCAACCGGCGCATCGCTCGGAATCGGTGCCGCCCCCGCCGTAAGCAACCGCGCTCCCCTGCCCGCGCAGGCGACCGCCCAGCTCGTTGACGTTGTGACGGGAGACGTGTACCAGGTGAACGGCCCGGCCTGCATCGTGGGCCGCGAGCGCGCCGTGGCCGATGTGGCTCTGCGCGACCCCAATGTGAGCCGCCGCCACGCGCAGCTCACCTCTACCGGAAACGACTGGTCCATCGAGGACCTCAACTCCACCAACGGCACGTTGGTGAACAACCGTCGCATCACGCGGTGCCCGCTGCGCAACGGCGACCTGCTCACCTTCGGGCTCAGCACCTTCGAATTTAGGAGCTGATGCGAGTGATCGACGTCATCCTCTTCATCGGACGCATCGTTCTGGTCGTCCTGCTCTATATCTTCCTCTTCGCGGTCATGAAGACCGGCGTGGGGCTCGTGCGCGGCCAACGACGCGATTCCGCCATCTGGACCATCGACGTCGACAAGGGCCCGCGCGGTATCCGCGGCATTCACGTTGATATGCTCGGCCCCGTGATCGTGGGCCGTTCCCCCAGCTCCGATATCTGCATCAACGAACCGTTCGTCTCGGCAAGCCACGCCCGCTTCTCCCTGCAGGGCCCGGCACTCGTGATCGAAGATCTCAACTCACTTAACGGCACCCTCGTCAACGGGCGCCAGCTGCTTGAACCCGCGACGCTCCGCGAAGGCGACGAGGTGCAGATCGGCGACGTCGTCATGAAGGTGAACCGTCGATGACGCCCGAGGAGCAGCATAGCGGGAACATCCCCTCCTTCCTTGAGCAGGCCGAGCACGCCCCTCTTGGCGCGCATATGGCGCCGCCCGAGGGGCTCGATGCCACCCGCGCAAACGCTCCCGCGCATACGGATGAACGCACCCGCGCCCATGCCGCAGAACCCGCGCCGGCACCTGCCCACATGGCAGATCACGGCCATGCCGCAAGCGGCGGCGCAGACGATGCGGTTGACCTTGAGTCGAGCACGCTCTTTGGCAACGCCCCCGCGGCGACCGCCGCGGCATCCGTCTCAGAGCCTGCGGATACCCCTTTCGAGAGGCAGCCAACCCCCTTTGCAGAGCAGCCCGCCCCCCAACATGAACACGTGCATGCCGAAGAAACAGCCAGCGCAGCTCAGCCGGGCCAGGAGGGCTCGTCGGAGCACGCACGGCCAGACACTACGGCGGAAATCGATGTCGCGGCCGTAGAGGCACGCCTCGACGACCCAGGCTCGACCCAGAGCTTCGCCCCCATCACGGAGGACCGCATCAACACCGACTCCACCTACGATGCCGGCACAAGCACCTCGCTCATGTGGGGCGCTCGCTCCGACGTGGGCTGCGTACGCACGCATAACGAGGACTCCTACCTGGTGCAGTCGCCGCTCTTCTGCGTGTGCGACGGCATGGGTGGCCACGCCGCCGGCGAGGTTGCCTCGTCGATCGCGGTCGAGACCATCGCGCGCCTGGCCCCGCAGGAAGCCGACCCCACGCGCCTGGCCGCCGCCGTCGAAGCTGCTAATGCCGCCATCATCGAGGCCGCAGCCAACGGTCTGGGAAAGGCGGGCATGGGCTGCACCGCCACCGCAGCGTACATCGAGGGCAACGTCATCGCCATCGCGCACGTTGGCGATTCTCGCGCCTACCTCCTGCACGAGGGAACGCTCATCCGCATCACACACGACCACTCCTATGTTGAGGAGCTCGTCGATGCGGGCGAGATCACGGCGGACGAGGCCCGCGTGCACCCCAACCGGTCGGTCATCACGCGCGCGCTCGGGTCTGACCCGGCGATGTACGCAGACCACTTCCAGCTCAACATCGAGGAGGGCGACCGGCTCATCCTGTGCTCGGACGGCCTCTCGAGCATGATTTCGGATGGCGAGATCGAGACCATCGCCACCCAATCCCCCACCGCGCAGATTTGCACCGACAACCTTGTTGACGCCGCGCTCAATGCGGGCGGCGCCGACAACGTAACCGTCGTCGTGGTCGACGTGGTAGACGATGGCCGCCTGCGCGACCTCGCCCGCCGCCGCAGACGCAACCTGCTCATCGCCCTCACGGGCCTCATCGCCGCCATCGTGATCGCGTGCGCGGCGGCCGCCATCGTGATCACCAACTCCGTGTTCCTCGGCGTGCACGACGGCTGCGTGGCCATCTACACCGGAGTGCCCGGATCGTTCATGGGAATCGAACTCTCCCACCTGAACGATGAGACGGGCATCGACATAGACGACCTTCCCGAAGACACGCAGAACCGCCTGCGCGCCGGCATCAGCCAGTCGAGCATGGAGCAGGCGCGTCAAACGGTCTCCGAGTACCGTCAGCAAATCTACGAGGAGCAGACCCGAGCCGTCGAGGACGCCGCCGCCATCCACGGCGACGCCAGCGCCGAGAGCGCAGGCTCGTCGGGCGACGCCGCGCCTTCCGATGATACGGCTGCGGCAGATCCCGCCGCAGACGCCGTAGACCCCGCCGATGCCGAAGGAGGCGAAAGCTAATGGGTAGCCGCCGAAACACCGAGCTCATGCTGCTCATCGGAGCGGCCTTCCCGGTCACGCTCCTCTACGCCCTCTATGTGGTCACCACCGGAGCGGCCCTCTCGTTCACCACGCTCGCCGTACCGATCGGCCTCTTCGCCGCCTTCGCCGCGGCGCATATCGGCGTGCGCATCTTCGCGCCCGGCGCCGACCCGGCCATCCTGCCCATCGTCTTCGTGCTTTCCGGCGTGGGCATCACCTTCGTCACGCGCCTTGCGCCAGATTCGGCCCTCAACCAGCTTGTCTTCCTGTTTGTCTCCATCGCGCTCATGGTGGCGACGCTTGCCGTGGTTAAGAACCTCGACATGGTGAAGCGCTACAAATACACGCTCGGGCTCATCGGCATCATCCTGCTGCTCTTGCCCATCTTCATCGGCGAGGATCGCTGGGGCTCCAAGCTGTGGATCAACCTGGGCTTTATCACCATCCAGCCCGGCGAGTTCGCCAAGATTTGCATCGTGCTGTTCCTTGCGGGCTACCTCGCCGAGAACCGAGAGCTGCTCTCCATCGCCAACCACAACGTCATGGGCTTCAAGATTCCGCGCCTGCGCTTGCTCGCCCCGCTGTTCGTCGTATGGGGCGTATGCCTCGCCATCGTCGCCTTCGAACGCGACCTCGGTTCGGCGCTTCTCTTCTACACGCTCTTCCTCATCATGCTCTATGTAGCAACCGGGCGCATATCGTATGTGATCATCGGCATCGTGCTGCTTGGCATCGGCGGATTTGGCATGTACCAGATCATGGCGCACGTGCGCACGCGCTTCGAGATCTGGCTCAATCCGTTCATCGACGCGCAGAACAGCGGCTACCAGCTCGTGCAGTCGCTGTACTCGCTCGCCGACGGCGGGCTCGTGGGCCAGGGCATCGGCCGCGGCATGGCCGATCGCATCCCCGTCGTGGAATCCGACTTCATCTTCTCTGCCATCGGCGAGGAGTGCGGCCTGCTCGGTGGCGCGGCGGTTCTTCTGCTTTTCATGCTGTTCGCGGTACGCGGCCTCACCACCGCCGCGCGCGCCAAGAGCGACCTCGCCGCCTTCAGCGCCACCGGCCTCACTGCGGCCATCAGCTTCCAGGCGTTCCTCATCGTGGGCGGCGTCACCCGCCTTATCCCGCTCACCGGCGTCACCCTGCCCTTCATGAGCCAGGGCGGTTCATCGCTTTTGGCGAGCTTCATCATCGTGGCGCTGCTGATGCGAGCGGGCGACGAGGCGACCGGCCGCGAGACCGAGCTCACCGGCACGGGCATCATGACCGCGCTCGGTGCCGACGCGGCCCCCGCACGTGGCGGCTCCCCGGCGTTGAGCAGCGTGGGCACGCGCATCTTCGGCGGGCGCAGCGCCACCGGCAAGCCGCTGGGTGGCTCGGGCTCCATCGGCGGATCGCACGCACGCCCTGGCTCCCGCATGCGCCGGCGCCTCCTCGACACGCCTGAATCCGGCGTGCTCGGGCGCGTGGCTCTCGCCAAACGCCTCACCCGCACGGTTTTCTTCTTCACGGCGCTCTTTGCGGTACTCATCGGCAACCTTACCTACATCCAGGTCATCATGGCCGATACCTACAAGAGCATGCCGGGCAACAACCACACCATCGCCCGGCAGGCCTACGTGCAGCGCGGGTCCATCATCACCTCGGACGGCGTGACGCTCGCCGAGTCGATCCAGCAGGAAGACGGCACCTACGTGCGCTCCTACCCCAACGGAAACCTCGCGGCGCACACCGTGGGCTACTACTCCACGCGCTACGGCAGCTCGGGCGTGGAGAACTCCATGAACGATACGCTCACCGGCTCGGTCGACTATTCGAGCTGGGAGAATGCCCTGCTCTCCCTTGCGGGGGTCTCCCAGCCCGGCAACTCGGTCATGCTGACCATCGACTCGCGCATCCAACGAGCAGCCGAGCAGGCACTCGACGGGCTCTCGGGCTCGATCGTCGTGCTTGACCCACGCACCGGCGCCGTGCTCGCCAAGGCAAGTGCGCCGACCTTCGACAACACCGATATCGCAAGCGTGCGCGAGAGCGGCAGCGAAGGCAGCGGCGAATACGACCGCGCCACGCAGGCCCTCTACACGCCCGGCTCGACCTTCAAGGTGGTCACGCTCTCTGCGGCGCTCGAGAGTGGTCAGGCCACCCTCGACACCACCTACGACGCGCCCTCCGAGATCGAGATCGGCGGAGCGTCCATCACGAACATGCACGGCAGCTCGTACGGCAGCATCAGCCTGCGCCGCGCCTTCGCATACTCGGCGAACACCGCGTTTGCCCAGCTCGCTAACGACCTCGGCGCCGACACGCTCGTGCAGTACGCGCGCGCTTTCGGCTACGGGCAGTCGCTCGGCCAGGACTTCACAACCACCGCTTCCATCATGCCCGATCCAAGCGAGATGACCGAGTGGGAGCTTGGCTGGGCGGGCGCCGGCCAGCCCGTGGGCCAGGGACACACCCCCGGCCCGCAGACGACCTGCATGCAGAACGCGGTGATCGCCGCCGCCATCGCCAACGACGGCATCGTCATGAACCCGTATGTGGTCTCTCAGGTGCTTTCGCCCGAGGGCACGGTCGTGAGCACCACTCAGCCCCGCTCGCTGGGCCAGGCGGTGAGCTCCACCACGGCATCGCAGGTCAAGGAGGCCATGCTCGAGGTCGTTGAGAACGGCACCGGCTCCGCCGCCCAGGTTTCGGGCGTGCAGGTGGCCGGCAAGACCGGCACCGCCGAGGTCTCGAACAGCAACGTGAACTCGACGTTCATCGGCTTTGCACCGTACGATACCCCGACGGTGGCCATCGCCGTCGTGGTGGAGAACTACAACGAAAACGGCGTCTCGGCCGCCTCGGTCGCCGGCGAGGTCCTCGCCGCTGCGCTCGCGGCGCAAGGGTAAGGGGTGGCCATGGATGCACGAGAACGAGAGGCCGAACGCGGGGGACCCGCCGCGAGCTAATGTGCTCGAGCCGAGGCGCTCGCACAGGCTCGGCTCGCAGGGAACCCGCGTAAGCACGCCCTTCTAGGTAATAATCGCCCGCGTGAGCGGCGTACGTAGATGTGATAGGAGCAAGAAATGCAGCAGCAGGTACTCGGGGGAAGGTACCTCCTCAAGGATAAAGTCGGAACGGGCGGCATGGCCACCGTCTACCGCGCACAAGACCAAGTGCTGAACCGCACGGTCGCAGTGAAAATCATGCTGCCCCAGTATGCGGGCGACGCGACCTTTGCCGCCCGCTTCAAGCAGGAGGCACAGGCGGCGGCCGGCCTCTCGAGCCCGTACATCGTGGGCGTCTACGATTGGGGCAAAGACGGCGACACCTATTACATCGTTATGGAGTACCTGCGCGGCACCGACCTCAAGAGCGGCATCCGCAGTCACGGCGCGCTCGACCCCAAGAAGGTCGCCCAGATTGGCTCGCAGATCTGCGCCGCGCTCTCCGTGGCCCATAAGCACGAGATCATCCACCGCGACATCAAGCCGCAGAACATCATGGTGCTGCCCGACGGCAACATCAAGGTGATGGACTTCGGCATTGCCCGCGCCAAGAACAGCCATCTCACGCAAGACAACAACGTACTCGGCACCGCGCACTATGTCTCGCCCGAGCAGACGCGCGGCCAAGAGCTCGGACCCACGAGCGACATCTACTCGCTCGGCGTGGTCATGTACGAGTGCGCCACGGGCCAGGTGCCCTTCGACGGCGACGACGCAATCTCTGTTGCTTTGAAGCAGGTTAACGAGCTGCCCGTTCCCCCGTCGCAGCTCAACCCCAACCTCGACGCCGACCTTGAGCGCATCATCCTGCGCTGCATGGAGAAGGATCCCGCCAACCGCTTCCAGACGGCCGACGAGCTGCGCCAGACCCTGAATGCGTACCTCGCGGGGCGCCAGGTGGATGTCCCCGAGCCCACGCGCGTGATCGGCGCGGTGCCCGCGGGCGGCGCCGGCACCACCGAGACGCGCGTGATGAGCGACCAGACGCAGGCCATGGCGCGCCCAGCGGGCATCGGCAACACCGCGGTGCGCAGTGGGTCCGGCATGAGCTCGAGCGCCTCGGGCGGAGCCGACCCATACGGTGGAAAGAAAAAGGGCGGCAAAGGCAAGATCGTTGCCGGCGTGGTGACCGCGCTCGCAATCATCGGCATCATCGCCTTCGCCGCCTTCAGCGCCCTCAACAGCGGAGCGAAGACGGCCACCGTGCCGAACGTTCTGGGCTACACGCAGGAGGAGGCAACCGAGGAACTTCGGTCGCTTAACCTTGGCGTTAAAACCTCGTCCGGATATAGCGATGAGTACGAAGAGGGCGAGGTCATGAGCCAGACCCCGAGCGGCGGCCTTCAGGTCGAAGAGGGCTATGAGGTTGAGATTCAGATCTCGCGTGGCCCCGAACCGGTAAAGACCACTACGGTGCCCGATCTAAAGGGCAAAACGCGTGAAGAGGCAGAGAAGCTTCTTGAAGAGGCCGGCTTGGTGGGTGTTGCCTCCGAAGCGTCCAACGACGCTGAAGAAGGCACCGTCTTCGAGCAGAGCCCCGCTGAGGGCGAAGAGGTCGAAGAGGGTTCGACGGTCACCTACACCGTTTCCACCGGCCCCGGCACCGTGAGCATCCCCAATGTGGTTGGCGACGGCGAGAACAGCGCCGCCGGAGCGCTCGAGGATGCGGGCTTCTCGGTGTCTCGCGAATACGAGTACAGCAGCCGCGTCGGTGCCGGCGTAGTCATAAGCCAGAGCCTCACCGGCTCTGCCATGCCTGGCACCACCATCACCATCACCATCTCGCGTGGGCCGGAGCCCGACACCAGCACCCCCGATACCCCCGCAACTTCGCCCGATTCTCCAACGACAGGAGAGGACGAGGAGGAGTCGGCTGGCGCCGCCTAACAGCTGCGCGCATGCGCTACATATGCCGGAAGGGGACGAGCAGGCTCGTCCCCTTTTTTCGTCCGTGTGGGGCGCTAAAGCCAGCGCGTGCCCGCCTCTCGCCCTCCGCTCCCGCGCATCCGACCTCCCGCGCGCCCGCCCACGCGTTCGTCCACCTCTCCCACGCACCCACGCGCGCTCAGTTCTAGCCTGCGCATTTGTATAGATTTATTGCCGTCCTACATACCGGGGCGGCGCATGCGATAATGGCCGCCGCTCAAGGTCAAACGTGCACACGCCCTTGAGGCTGTCCCGGCCACCAAGCCCCTATACCCCTGTTCCAGCAAAGGAGGCCACCATGACCACCGCGCCCGGATCGCTCAGCGATCGCGCCCTCGAACTCGCACGGCTCACCCTCGTTCGCCGCGTCATCACCGCAGGTGCCGTCGTGGCATCCGCACTGCTGCAGGCCTTTCTCATCCAGGCATTCGTGAACCCTGCAAACCTGCTCCCCAGCGGCTTCACCGGCATCGCGGTGCTCATCGACCGCATCACGGCACTCTTCGGCGTGCGCATCTCCACCGACCTCGGCATGCTCGCGCTCAACATCCCGCTCGCCCTCATCTGCTGGAACCGCATCTCCAAGCGCTTCGTCTTCTTCTCTATGATGCAGGTTGCGCTTTCCGCCGCGTTCCTGCGCATCTTCGATTTTCAGCCGTTGCTCGACGATCAGATCATGCTCGTCGTCTTCGGAGGCTTTATCTCAGGGCTTTCCATCGCCATCGCGCTCAAAGCGGGCGCCTCGACGGGCGGCACGGACTTCATCTCGCTGCTCGTGGCAAACCGCACCGGCAAGACCATCTGGGGCTTCATCTTTGCCAGCAACTGCGCCCTGCTCGTAGTGTTCGGCGCGCTCTTTGGCTGGGAGCATGCGGCGTACTCCATCGTGTTCCAGTTCATTGCAACCAAAACTATCGACAGCTTCTACCACCGTTACGACCGCGTGACGCTGCAGATCACCACGCGGCGCGCCGACGCCGTGATGGACGCGTACATCGCGAGCTTCCAACACGGCATCAGCTGCGCCGAGGTGATCGGCGGCTACAGCAGGCAGCGTATGTACCTGCTGCACACCGTTGTCTCGACCTACGAATCCGAGGACATCGTCCGCCTCGTGCGCGAGGTGGACCCCGGCGCCGTCATCAACGTGTTCCGCACGGACAACTTCGTCGGCGGCTGGTGGGGCGGCCACGTGGACGAACCCGTGCCCACCGCTGTGCCCGACCCTGCCAAGCTCCGGGCCCGCGAGGCGGCGCGGCGCTCCCGCCAGGGACTCATGCAGGACGACGGACGGTAGCAGGGCCGAAAGGGCGCTGTTGTTCTGTTCGAGGGCCCACCTCCCCCGTCGCCAAGCGGCCGAATAAGATAAAACGTGCGTCCGATGCTCCCGTTAGCGCATCGCTTTGTATAGGGTTATAGGACCTACTTTATGCGGCGGTGAAAAACCAGTCTTTTCGCAATACTTTTGATCAGGCTATCTACCAGCAGTTTTATACTGTTCTTGCAGGTAGAAAGCCTGAGCTCGATACTCAAAACTCCGCCGTTTTAACCGTTTTTTTCATTGACCCAAAAGTAGCAAGCTCAGGCATGAATACTATTGCCACAAGAATGCATATTCAGCGATGACTTCCGCGCTCCGCGGGCACCGATCGCGTCGAGAGCGCGCAACGATTATCACAGCCGCCACAGCCGCAAAGCATAACTGCGGCATGCCGCCGCCCTCGCTAGTCGTCGTCCCCGCTGGGCCCCAGCTGCTCCAGCACACGGAGTGCCGCGGCGACGGGCCCCGCCGGATCGTTGGCATCGAGCCCCCGCCCCACACCGGTCCCGGCACCCGCGCCAGCCTTATACGGAACCGAAAGCTTGCGGCTCTTGGGGAAATTCACCGCGCCCAATCGGTCGCGCAAATCGAAGGCGACCACCTTTGGCACGTCAACCCCCTGGTACACAAGCCGCCCTGCCGAAAGCGCGATACTCTCGAGCCCCAGGCGCTCCGCACGGATGCGCAGGCGCGCACGATCGAAGAGGTTTCGCGCCGCAAGCGGCAGCTCGCCATAGCGATCTTCGCACTCCCGCTGCGCCTCGTCCACCGCGGCAAGCGTATCGGCCGCGGCGACCTTGCGGTATACGAGCACGCGCCGATCGACCTCGGGCAGGTATTCCTCGTCCAGATAGTAATCCGCCGGCAAATTGATGGCCACGCTCGCCACCTCGACCTCGCCCGAAGTCTCGCCGCGCGCTTCCGCCACGGCCTGCCCGAGCATCTGCGTGAACAGGTCGAAGCCCACGCTCGACAGGTTGCCGTGCTGCTCCGCACCCACAAGCGAGCCGGCGCCGCGAATCTCCAGATCGCGCATGGCGATGCGCATGCCGCTCCCGAGCTCTTGGAACTCGCTCAGCGCCGTCAAGCGCTCCGTAGCCTCTTGGGTGAGCGGAAACTCGCCAGGGAACATGAAGTAGGCGTAGGCCTGCGTGGCGCTGCGGCCCACGCGCCCCTTGAGCTGATAGAGCTGCGCGAGGCCCAGGCGCTGCGAGTCCTCGATGATCAGCGTGTTCGTACGGGGATTGTCAATACCGCTCTCGATGATGGTCGTCGCCACCAGCACATCGATGCGCCCCATCGAGAAGTCGATCATCACGTCTTCAACCTCGCGCGGGCTCATCTTGCCGTGCGCCACGCCCACGCGCGCCTCGGGCACGGCCTCGTGCACACGGTCAACCGCATCGTCGATGGTCTTCACGCGGTTGCTCACGTAGTACACCTGCCCCTTGCGCCCGAGCTCTAGCCGGATGGCCGCGCTCACCACGTCCGGGTCGTACTCGCCCACGTGCACGATGACCGGCCGGCGCCCGGTGGGCGGCGTCGTGATAAGGCTCATGTCGCGCACGCCGCTGATCGCCATCTGCATGGTGCGCGGAATGGGCGTGGCCGAGAGCGTGAGCACGTCGATCTGCTCGCGCAGGTTCTTGAGCTGCTCCTTGTGCTGCACGCCAAAGCGCTGCTCCTCGTCGATGATGACGAGGCCGAGGTTCGCCGGGTTTACATCGCTCGATAGCAGGCGGTGCGTGCCCACGAGCACGTCGAGCTTGCCTTCAGCAAAGGCCGCGAGCGCGCGCTTCTGCTGCCCGGGCGTGCGAAAACGGCTGAGGACCTCGACCTCCACGCCAAACGGGGCGAAGCGCTCGAAGAAGGTTTGGTAGTGCTGCTGGGCCAGAATCGTCGTTGGGCAGAGCACCATGACCTGCCGGCCGCTGTCCACGCATTTGAACGCCGCACGCAAGGCGACCTCGGTCTTTCCGAAGCCCACGTCGCCGCAGAGCAGCCGGTCCATGGGTTTGGGCGCCTCCATATCCGCCTTGATGTCGGAGATGGCATCTAGCTGGTCGTGCGTGGGCTCGTACGGGAAGCTCGCCTCCATCTCGAGCTGCTCGGGCGTATCTGGCGGGCAGGCCACGCCCGTGATCGAGCTGCGACGCGTGTACAGGTCCACAAGGTCGAAGGCGAGCTTCTTCGCCGACTTACGCGCCTTTTTGGTTGCCCGGCTCCAGTCGGCGGTGTTGAGACGCGTGAGCCTGGGGTTCTGCCCGTCTGGTCCAACGTAACGGCTGATGCGGTCGACCTGCTCAAGCGGCACGTAAAGCTTATCGCCGTCCGCATATTCCAGAAGGAAGTAGTCGCGCTCCTTGCCGGCCACCTCTTGACGCACGATCGACGCGAAGTGCGCGATGCCATGCGTGGCATGCACAACGTAATCGCCCGGCTTGAAGGGGAAGGTGACCTCCGTAACGTCAACGCGCCGCGCCGCACGGCGGCCCCGGCGCGCGTCCATGCGCGCATTGAGGTCGCTTATCGAGAACACCGCGAGATGCGCCTCGGGCACCACCACGCCAGAAGGAAGCGGCAGATCGATGAAGGTCACACGGCCGCGCGTAAGCGTGGGAACGGCCACGCCACCCCCACGCTGATCCATTTTGGGACGGGGTCGTTTTGACTCATGCTTTGACTGCTGGGCACCGGGCGTCTGCGTTTCATGCGAACCGCGCGCCTCGCTCGGTGCGGCATGGTGGGTCTGCTTCGGCGCGCTCTCCGAGCGTTCGATGCGCTTAAGGTTGAGACGGTCGGCCACGCGCACAGAGATGGCGGGGCTCACCGCCCCTTCGTTCTCGGGAGCCGTCTGCAGCGACTCCTCGAAGGGGATGCCCTCATCGGTAAACGAGAGCTCGAGCGACTCGCGCGCGCCGCGATCCGGAGCGGCAAACACGCACGCAAAGCGATTCGCCGTGACCTCCTGGATGCGCGAGATGAACCTCGTGTCCGAGCCGGCGATCGCAGGCTGCTCGATCTTGAGCTCGGCCGTAACCGCGCCGCCCGCACGGATGATGGACACATAGTTCAAGCGCTGCTGGCGTCCGAAATCGAGCTGCTGCGGGCGCACGTAGAGCCCGTCGAGATGGCTCACCCCCGCTTCTCCGGCGCGCCGCTCAAGCTCCTCATAGGCGCGCGTGCAATCGTCGAACAGGGAACGCGGCTCGGAAAGCACCACGAGCGCGTCTGGGCTCATGTGCGCAAGCGGGCTCGCGGTTCCCTCGTACATGATGGGCAGGAAGCGATCAAGCTCCGGCGTTACCACCCGCGCGTCAACGAGTTCGAGAAGCGCCGCGATCGCGGTGTCGTCGCGTGAAGCCTGATACAACGCGACATGCATGCGATGCACCGCGTCGTCGGTAAGCGCAAGTTCCCTACAGGGGAAAACCTCGACCTGCTGCTCGTCGCCGATGGTCTGGCCCGTCGAGGTGACCATCCTGCGAATACGATCAATCTCATCGCCGAAGAACTCGATGCGCACCGCCTCTCGCGCTTGCGCAGGAAAGATATCTACGCTGTCGCCGTGAACGCGGAAAAGCCCCGGCACATCAGCCGCGTCGGACGCGGTGTACCCCATGCCCACAAGCACGCGCGGCACATCTTCGAACGGTCGCTCCTCGCCCACGGCAAACGTGGTCGAGGCCCAGTAACGGCTTTCGGCCGGCGGGACGCAGCGCAAAAGAGCGCGCGCGGAAGCAACCATGATGCACGCCTCGCCCCGCGCGATGCGACCGAGCGCAGCGCATCGGGCCGCCACGATCGCGTCGTCGGGCTGCTTGTCCTGCCAGGGATAATCGGTGCGCTCCGGAAACCGCGCCACATGCTCGAGCCCCACGTAGGCCGCGAGCGCCCGGGCGGCGCGGTCGGCGGCCTCCTCGCCAGAAACGATATAGACCACAGGCCGTGGCCGACGAGCGAACTGTGCAGCGAGCATGAGTACTCGGCCGGACTGCGAGACGGCGAGCGTGGCGTCCTTTCCCGCATCGAGCGCGGCCTCGATCACTTGCGGCGCCTCGGCGGTATAGAGCTGTGCGGCAATGCGATGGATGAGCATGGACACCTTCCCCGGCGCGGCGGCGGGCAAGACCGGCTATCAAGCTACCCGGCCCGCTTTTCCACGCCGAAAACCCGTCAGGGCAAGCCCCAACGGGTCTAACGATTATCTGTGAGCTTGTATGGTACCGCAAGTGCGCCAGGGCATCGCGCTCGCCCGCGCTCATACCCCGATAACCGCACGCAACACTCGCTCAAACAACGCTTGCCCATGCCCACCCCACTGCACTTCGCTCATGCGAGCGCCGCCGACGGTACGCTCGTTCCACTTTTGGGAATTTCTTTTTAACCTGCGAGCTATAGCCCAGCCTATGCCCAGAAAAAGCGCAGGATTCCCTTGTTCACGCAAGGGCTATCGAGCGCTAGGCGTAAAACATATTCCCAAAACTGGAACGAACAAAGGGCCCAAGCGCTGGCAACAAGATTCGCGGCCCACGCGCAGCTTCTCGCTCGGGCATTCCATGGCAGTGCGGCAAGACCTGTAACCTCGAACCCTGCCGTTATGCGAGCGCACCCGTTCGCACGAACAAGACTCTGGCAGCAGACACGCCGCAAAGGACAATATCAGCAGCACCGTATAATGATTCACAACACAACTGGTTATGCCGAAAGGACCGCCGTGGACTTCCCACTTATATGCGCCCTCGTTGCCGCCGTCGCCGCTGCCATCGCCGCCGTGGCCGCGCTCGCCTGCCTCGCCACCGTGCGTCGTATCGCCGTACAAGCAGAAAACGATCGCGCCGCAGCCGAGGCCCGCGCGCAGGACGCAGCGAGCCATGCGCAGGAAACGCAGCGCGCGCTCGACAGCGCCCAGCAATCCCTCGGTGCGCTTGTTCAGCATGCAGCTGCCACGACTCCGCTCATGCAGCAGCGCTTCGATACGGTCTCGCAGCAAATCACCCGCACCGGGGACCAGATGGACGCTCTTCGCCGCGAGACCACGCAGCAGCTCGGGCAAAACCGCGAGAACATCGAGGGCCGCCTCGACCAAGTGCGCGAAACCGTGGACCGCCAGCTGGGCCAGATGCGAACGACCGTGGACCGCCAGCTGGGCGATATCCGCACCGACAACGCGCGCCAGCTCGACCAGGTGCGCGCCACGGTAGATGAAAAGCTCTCTCGCACGCTCAACGACCGGCTTTCGGCATCGTTCAAACAGGTGAGCGATCAGCTCGAAGCTGTTTACAAGGGCCTCGGCGATATGCAGAGCATCGCCTCTGGCGTGGGCGACCTCAAGCGCGTGCTGAG
This sequence comes from Enorma sp., assembly GCF_982429025.1. NCBI lineage: Bacteria > Bacillati > Actinomycetota > Coriobacteriia > Coriobacteriales > Coriobacteriaceae > Enorma > Enorma sp. The sequence continues at coordinate 38,792 of NZ_CEWCAA010000011.1, read as the reverse complement.
CAACGTGAAAACACGCGGCATGCTCGGCGAGGTGCAGCTTGGCGCCATCCTCTCGGACATCCTCGCCCCCGAACAATACCTGGAAAACGTGGCGACGAAACCTGGAAGCTCCGAGCGCGTCGAATTTGCCGTGAAGCTTCCAGTGGAGAGCGGAGACCCCATTCTGCTGCCCATCGACGCCAAATTTCCCGGCGACACCTACGAGCACCTACGCGACGCCCTCGACGACGGCGACGCTGAATCAATCGCCGCGGCGCGGCGCGCGCTCGAGACACGCATTAAGGGCGAGGCGAAAGACATCTCGAGCAAGTATCTCAGCGTGCCCGAAACCACCAACTTCGCCATCATGTTTTTGCCCTTCGAAGGGCTCTATGCCGAGGTAGTCGATCGTCCCGGGCTAGTCGAAGTCCTGCAGCGAGACTACCATGTCAACGTGGCGGGCCCCTCCACCATGGCTGCGCTCTTGAACAGCCTGCAGATGAGCTACCAGACGTTCCGTCTGCAAAAACGCACCGACGACGTGCTTCGCGTGCTCGCCGCTGTTAAGGCGGAACTTCCCAACTACCAAGAAGCGCTTCGCCGCGCCCGCAAGCAGATTGACACAGCGGGCCGCACGGTCGACAGCATCATCACGACGCGCACCAATGTCATTGAACGCAAGCTCAACGACATCAGCGCCCTTGCCGACGACGATGCCGCCGAGGTCCTTGGGATTGAAGCGAGTACCGAGCACGGTGATTCCTACGCCAAGGCCCTGGATGAGAGCGCAATCCTAGAACCCATCCATTCAAACACAGAGACGCTAGACACTACCAATGGGAACGAGCACGGGAACGACGCAACCTCCTAACACCCTATCGATGCCGAATCCTATTCATGCTGCACACGGTTATACCGATGCGCGGCTCTTCGCCTCCACCACGATGCGTCGCAGCTCCTCCGACCGAGTGTGGCCATGTGCCCTTGCCCGATCGTCCACATAGGCCATGAGCGATACGGGAAACCTCACGGTAAAAGGCCTGACCTCTTCGTTGGCAATCGACGGGCGGCCACGACGAGGCTTGCCCAGCTTCGCTGCGTCCCATGAATCTCGCTCAAAATCTTGGGCACGGGCCTCTGCCTCTTCCTCGGTCATACCAATTTGGGCAAGCAGCTCCTTGTCACTCATCGTCTAACCTCCTAAGCCCAGCTCGCGCAGCGCCTTACGCGTTGGCGGCGTGAAAGCATGCCAAATAATCCAGTCGCCATCGGATGTGCGCCGGCCTACCATCTCGATGCTGCGCCCCGTTGCGTCAAAACCGATTGCAATATATTCAAAGGGCCGGGAATCGCTACGCACCGCATATGCAATCGCTCCCTCCCATGCGCTGCGAACATCATCTGGCTCAAGCTCTGGATGTCGCTTATGAATCCTATCCAACACATGTATCACTGAGCCACCTGTCCTTATTATTGTATGACGATAATCAATCGCACACAATAACGTACGGAAGGGAAAGTCAGAGATACGCCCTTTCGCCTACTCGCAACAGGCGAAGCACATTGGTAAGATGGCCATATCATCACAACTTTGCTGAGCACGATGCCTTGCATGTTAGGCAGTGACGCAGAGAGGATTCGCCATGCCCCGTGAAACCAACGCCGCCAAGCGCGAGCGCGCAATTGAGGTCTGTGAACGGCTTGACCGGCGCTACGGCCCCGTCGAGTGCTTTCTCGACCACGAGAACCCCTTCCGCCTCGTCATTTCGGTCCTCCTTTCTGCCCAAACCACCGATGCGCAGGTGAACAAAGTTACGCCGGAGCTTTTCCGCCGTTGGCCTACTCCCGAGGCCATGGCTGGCGCCACACCCGCAGAGATCGCCGAGGTAATCAAGTCGCTCGGCTTCTATAAAACGAAGGCCAAGCACTGCGTTGAGGCTGCCCAGATGATCGTTGCCGATTACGGTGGCCACGTTCCGGCTGATATGAAAGAGCTCGTCAAGCTCCCTGGAGTGGGGCGAAAGACGGCTAACATCGTGCTCAATGTGAGCTTTGGCATCGTTGAGGGAATCGCGGTCGACACGCACGTCAATCGCATCGCCCACCGGCTCAAACTCTCGCCCAAGACCCATGAGAAGGAACCGCTCAAAACGGAACAGGACCTCCTCAAGATCCTTCCCAAAGAGTATTGGCGCAACGTGAATCACCAATGGATCAAGTTCGGACGCGAAATCTGCGATGCACGCAAGCCGCTCTGCAGTGAATGCCCCCTCTCGGATATCTGCCCCAGCGTGCGCTGCTAGCCCCTAGCTCACGCCCTTGGCCCCGAATACGCTGCGAGCCCTTGTTCACGCCCTTAGCCCCTACTCACATCGCCATCACCGAGCGCACAAACGACTCTACGCGCGAGGGCATGGCAGCAAGCACGTCGAGCACCTCTTCCGGCGTGGCCCCGTTGATGATGCAGGTCAAAACATACGACCCGACAAACACCACCGCGAGCCCAAGGGGAATGAGCACGATGAGCGCGAGCACGCGCAGGCAAGCACCGATGCGACGACGACGCGCCCGGCGGCGTTGAAAGGCGAGCTCTTCGCGGTACGCATCCTGCGCGACCGAATAGCCATCGCCCGTTTGAGACGGCGCGTGCGAGGCCTCATGTTCACTCCGCTGCTCGGCATACGCTTTACACGCGTAGCGCCGCTCGGAAGATTCCTCATGCCCGGTCCGCTGCACGGCGGGCGCATCGTGCCCGGCCTGCCGGTCGACGGGCACCCGGTGCTCGGCCTGCTGCACGCCAGGCGCCCCAAGCCCGGCCTGCTGCGCGGCATACTGCTCTTGCATGGCACGCAGCCATGCGTCTTGGGACCGACGCTCGCGCTCCAACCGGTCATTTACTTGTTTGGGAGTCTCGATAAAAAGGTCCATGCAACATCCTCCTCGGAGAGGCATGCATGGAAAGGTAGGCCAAGCATGGCACGGAGCTTGGCCCACGTCAAGCGTGCCCAGCGTCGAAATCGACAAACGGTATGTCCCGAGGCCGCCGAGCGAAAGCTCGCTCCATCAACCACGATTCGATCACGACCGGGGCGGCAACCCCACCAGACCACGCCACACAGCAGATACGTCTCATAGGCAGGCCGCGCCATGCAAGAAACGGCTGTGCGCAAATAGGGCACAACGCAAACGCCATAACGCGAAAGGGCGCCCATGCAAAAGGGCGCCAAGCAAAAGGCCGCCCATGCAACAAACGGCATGGACGGCCCCAGAACCTAGGCGACGCGTTGGAACGCCAAGCCTACACTAGTAGTTGATCGCCTGCTCCTCGAAGTAGCTCTGCGGATGGTTGCAGACGGGGCAAAGCTGCGGAGCCGTGGGGCCAACATGCAGGTGGCCGCAGTTCAGGCACTTCCAAACCTTGACGCCCTCGCGCTCGAAGACCTCGCCCTTCTCAACGCGCTCGGCGAGCTTAAGATAGCGCTCCTCGTGCGCCTTCTCCACCGCGCCAACGCCCTTGAACTTGGCGGCAATCTCCTTGAAGCCCTCCTCCTCGGCGGTCTGCGCAAACTCGGCGTACATCGTGGTCCACTCGTAGTTCTCGCCAGCGGCGGCGTCCTTCAGGTTGTCGAGCGTGCCCGGCACCGCACCGCCGTGCAGATACTTGAACCACAGCTTGGCGTGCTCGGACTCGTTCTTGGCGGTCTCCATGAAGATGTCGGAAATCTGGACGTAGCCGTCCTTCTTGGCCTGCGAAGAGTAGTAACGATACTTGGTGTGCGCCTGCGACTCACCGGCGAACGCGGTCTCGAGGTTCTTCTTAGTCTGCGAGTTCTCGAAATCCATTGGACTCTCTCCCCTCCTGCTGGCATCAGCAGTCGTTCTTCGCGCACTCATGGCGCGCCTATGCTGAGGTTATACCCTCGGCGGCAGATTATACTCTTACTTAATAGGAATTAGTTCTAATAAAATGAAAGAATCGCATTCATTGCGCCAGCCAGATGAAGCTTATTCAACTTTTGGGCACTTCTTTCCTGCCCTATGAGGTATGAGCAACTTTTTTGTCAGAGAAACCGCAGGTACATCGCTCGCAGAACACTTGTCTACTTTACAGGTACCTCGTGAAGTGCCCAAAAGTTGAAAGTGGTCGGTGTCCATGCAACGCTACAGCGCGATAAAACCCAACATACCCCCGCAGCCGAACGTAGATTTCGGATATCTCACAGCAAAAGCGCTAGTAGAGTGCTGACGAGATACTTCCCACTTCAACCGAAGGCATAAACCGGGCTTCAAGCCGGCGAGCAGCAGCCTCTACGCGATCATCCAAACGCGCTCACCATCGCGCTCGACGGCCAAACAGAACCCTTCCTGCTCCAAGGCGGCGAGAATCGAAGCAGCGAGCCCGGAGTCAACCGGGCCGCGCCCCGCCTTGGCCTCAAAGCGGTCGAGTTCGCGCACAACATCTTGCAAGGTAAGGCCCGCTGGCTCTGCATCGCGCGCATCGAGCAGCATCCGGACAACCTCTGCGCGCTTCTGGCGACGCGACCCTTCGAAACGCGACTGTCGCGTATACGCCGCGGAGCGACGCGAAGGGTTGGGCAGCGTCTTTTTGAGATACGCACCATAGTCGAGCAGCGCATAATACCAGGACCGCGGCGTGTCTTCAGCATCCTGGGGAACGGCAAACCGCTCCGCCCCAGAAGTCTCATTCGTCCGCGCCGCAATACCTTCCGGGGCAAGGGGGCAGGTCGCCTCCACCAACGGCGTGAGCTCCCGGTCGGGCACCGCAGGAACATCGGGGAAGAAGTGATGCAGGAACACCGTACGAACGTTGGTCTCGAGGTACACACCGGGCAGGTCGAACGCGAAAGCCCTGATGCCCTGCGCCGTCGCGGGACCTATGCCCGGCAGCGCAACGAGCTCCTTCGTTTCGCGGGGAAATGCGCCGTCATAGCGCTCCATGATTTCCTGCGCCGCCCGCTTGAGCGCCAGCGCGCGGCGGTTGTATCCCATACCCTGCCATGCCTCGAGCACATCGGAGGTGGGGGCATCGGCCAGCGCCTCGACACTCGGGAAGCGCTCGAGCCACGCCGGCATGCGCGTCTCGACGCGTGCCACCTGGGTCTGCTGAAGCATGACCTCCGAGAGCCAGATATGATAGGGGTCGCGCGTGCGGCGCCATGGAAGGTCTCGGTACAACCGCACACCCTCGGCGCGGATGAGCGAGCGAAATTCCTCTGAAACCATGTACCAGCCTATGCGCCGGTATGACGGCGAAGCGACGCGCAATCGGCATACGAGGCAAATGCGCTGCGATCGGTGAACTTCGCGTCAACGGCGGGGAACCGGCTCCACGTCACAACGTCGTGCAGCGTGATGGAGCTGAGGTAATCGCGCATAAGAGCCTCGGCTCCCAGCCAAAGCGGATGAAAACAGCAGGTAGACATTCGCGAGCAGTCGGCGTCAGGCGCGGTGCACTCGTTGATGCAGAATGGTCCTTGCACGGCTTCGACGATATCGCACAGCGTGATCGCGGCAGGATCGGCCTTGAGACGCATGCCGCCATGGACGCCGCGCAGGCTCTCCACGATGCCGGCCTGAGCAAGCCCATGCTGGATAGACCGCGCGAAGGAGTAGGGAACATCCACTTGTTCGGCGGCCACGCGCACAGAAAGCAGGTCGCTCTCGCTCGTAGCCAGAATCGACAGAATGCGCAGCGCGTAGTCCGTCTTCCTCGAGATGTCCATCATAGCCCCTTTTGATGTCGAACGCCTGATAACTTGTCTTACCATGTTATACGACTGCACAGGCGAAAAAGCCGAGCATAGACTATAGCATGTTACCTACATCGCACAGCGGGGCGTATTAAAAGCAAAAGCCCCGCACATGGCGGGGCTCTCTAAGCAATGGCGGGAAGTACGGGGCTCGAACCCGCGACCTCCGACGTGACAGGCCGGCGCTCTAACCAAACTGAGCTAACTCCCCTCAGCAAATGCTGCGTGAGCAAGTGTACCAAGAGCAGACGAGCCGCGCAAGGGTATTTTTGAAGAAAAGTTCGCTGATGTAAAAAAGCCTCCATAAGCGCAGCTCAGAGGAGGGACTGCAACTAAAAACAGTTATTGCGCACGGTGAGGAGAACGCTGTGGCCGCGGCTGCACGGAGAATGGCCGACATACCTGCGAGGCGGACTGCCGGCTGCGCCCACAAACTTACTCCAGATCGATGATCTTAAGCGAAAGGACCTCGCCCGCAGAAACCATCATGCGCGCCATCGTTGCCCCGCGGGACCCGCGCGGAAACGTTGCCGACCCCGGGTTCACCACCAAGCAACCGCCCATCTCGAGCACGCGCGAGCGGTGCGTGTGGCCGCACACGGCAACGTCCACATCGTCAACGGGAAGATCCTCGCGATAATGGGCCACGGCAAACCGAAGCCCCTCATAGGTGAACAGGGCCAGACGCTGCACCTCGGGGCCGTAGTCGCGGTAGTAATCGTTGTTGCCCAGCACGCCGCGAATCGGCGCAATGGTGCAGAGGTGCTCCCAATCCATTTCGGACGTGATGTCCCCTGCATGAATGATGAGGTCGGCACCTTCAAGCTGTTCGAGCAATGCAGGCGACAGGTGCCCATGGGTATCGGAGATGATATCGATCCGCTTTGCCTCGGGTTCTGCCCCAACACGCCCCGACTCGGTCACCGCTGCCCCTTCCACAAGCACTCCCTACAGACTCAGCGCCTTTTTAAGCGGCACCACACGACGACGAGAAACCGGTACGCGCTCCTCCATACCCGTAATGCCCAGCTGGATGGCACCCGAGGGCACTGTCTCGACGTCTTCGACGCACGCAAGGTTCACGATATAGCGACGATGCACGCGGAAGAACCCGAAGTCGCAGAGCTTCGCCTCAAACTGAGCGAGCGACGTCGTGGAAAGGAACCGGTCATCGTCGGTAAAGATGCAAGAATAGTCGTCCTTCGCCATGATATAGCGGATCTGGTCCACCGGGATGAGCACCTTGCGCCCGCCCTTTTCGACCGGGATGCGCTCGATGGAAACCTTGCTCTCGGTCTGTGGCTTCACACGCGTGAGGACCTTTTCGATGGCCTGGTCGAGCCGCGCCTCTTCGACGGGCTTCAGCAGGTAGTCGACCGCGTCGACATCGAACGCCTCCACCGCATGGTCGCTGTACGCGGTCACGAACACGATCGCGGGAGGGTTCTTGAGCTTGTGGAGCGCCTCCGCCAGCTGCAAGCCCGATGCTCCGGGCATCGAGATATCGAGAAACACCACGTCGACGCGGCTCTCCATTAGCATCTCGATGGCAGACCGAACACTCGACGCCTCGGTAATCGAGCTAATCTTGCCCGTCTGCTCGAGCAGAAATTTAAGCTCAGAGCGGGCAGGAGCCTCGTCATCGACGATCATCGCACGTAGCATACGTTGTATTCCCTTCGTCCGCGCAAACCGCTAGGCATGAACCGTGCGCCCAAACGGAACCGGATGTTCTCATTCTACCCATCAACGAAGATACTCCCCAGCAAATCCAGATGCAAGGTAATCGTCGTCCCCTCCCCTGGGTGCGATTCAACGTGCGCAAAGGAGTTGGGGCCGTAGAATCGCTGGATTCGCTCGAAGATGTTGTGCATGGCCACGCCAGCGCCGCCGCCTTGGGGAGCGTTTACATCGACCGGCCGCTCCGTTACCTCGAAAAGGTGCGCCGCAGTCTGCTCGCTCATGCCCACGCCGTCGTCGGATACCTCGATTGAAATCGCCCCCTCGCCGCACGAACGCACCGCAACGCGAATATGCAGCGTGCCCTCGTCCTTCATACCATGACGCACTGCGTTTTCTACGAGCGGCTGAATAACGAAGGAGGGCACCGGCGACTCCTCGACGCCGTCTTCCACAATGAATTCGGCTGCGATGCGGTCGTCGCCAAACCGCGCGTACTCGAACATGAGATACCGCTTGGTCTGCGCGATCTCGCGCGATACGGGAATGAGCGAGCCGGAATTATCGAGCGTCGAGCGGTAGAACGAAGAGAACTCGCGCAGCAACTCGCGCGCGCGGGCCGGATCGGTGCGCGTGAAGGAAGCGATGGTGTTGAGCGTGTTGAAGAGAAAGTGCGGGTTGATCTGCGCTTGGAGGGCGCGCACCTCGGCGCGTGCGGTGAGCTCCTCCTGGAGCTCGAGCTCGTGGATGGCGAGCTGCGTCGAAATGAGGTCGGCAAAGCCCGACACAAGCGCGTACTGCGTGCGGTTGACCGCGTGCGGGCTGCGGAAATAGAACTTGAGCGCGCCCACGGTGTGATCGCTCACCTTGAGCGGAGCCACGATGCCCGCGGGGATCAGCCGGGATCGCCCGTTCTCGGCACGCACCTCCACCGCCTGGGTGAACGACTGGATGATGCCGTGCTCAATCACGTAATGCGTTGCAGGCGTATGGATGGCAGAGCCGGAAGGAAAATCCTCCGCCATGTCGCCCACGCAGGCGAGAACGCGGCTCTCGTCGGTCACAGCGATGGTGCTCGCATGCGTCTCGGGCAGCAGGTGTCTGCAGATGGCCTCCGCGCTTTCGGGAGTAAGGCCGCCGCGCATGTCTTCGAGCATGTCCGAAGCGAGCGAGAGCGTCTCCTCGGTGTATTGGGAACGCAGGCGGTCCGGGTTGAGCAGGCGATAGGCGAATACCACCAGAAAGATGGCGAGCAGCACGCACACGATGGTCACCGGCACCGACTCCGCTCCCGCAATGACCAACCAGAGCAGGTAGAACGCCACCACGGACGCACCGATCACGGCAAGCATCCAGAGCAGCGAGAGGATATCGGTATGCCCTCCCTCCACACGGGACCGAAGGTTCATCAAGCCTCCTTGAAGAGTTCCGCGAGCTGCGCGTCGCGCCACAAGCCCTCCATGATGGCGGGCCAGAAGCTTTGGAAGCGCAGGTACTTTCCAGTGTTCTCGCGTGCATACCGCAGCGCGTTGCTGCGTCCATGGCGCCAGATGCCCCAGTAGGCGCGATGCTCCCGCGTGAAGAACGTGCGCACGATGGCGGTCTTGCGCACGCGCGAGTCGAGTTCCGACGAGATCCACGGACCGGGATACGGCATGAGCGAGGCGGGCGTCACCGAGTTGAGGTCGTTCTGACGGTTCGCATCGGCGAGCTTCGCCCGTTCATAATACCAGCGGTACACGTCCTGCATAAAGCGCGGCGCGCGCTGTTCGATCGCAGGGGGAAGATGGCGCACCGACCACCGGTTGTCGAACCAGACATCGAGACCGTGCAGCCGAAGATTGAAGAGGTAGTCGAGGTCCTCGCCGCGCGTGATGAACGGGTCGAACGCCACGCGCATGTATGCGCGGGCATGCACGGCAAAGCATCCGCCGCACACATAGTTGGAACGCGAGATGCGCGTCCCGCCGAGCGCCCGACGCATCCACTGGTTGAATTCCACGCGCTTGGTCCACCAGCGGTTCGTGATGCCCGCTTTTGAGGTGTTGGCGAAAGGAGAGTTTTCCTCATTGAAGAAATATCCGCTCTTAGCGAGAATGGGAAGGCCCTGGCGCGTCTCGTGCCCAAGAGCGTATACCGCGCGCTTCATGAAATCCGCGGTGGTGATGACCTCGTCGTCGTCCAAGAACACCACGATGTCGTGGCCCAGCACCGCTGCGACCGCGAGCCCCATGTTCCGGATGGCCCCATAGCCGCGCAGCGATACGCATTCCCCCAGCCCGCGGGGAGCGAGCTCGCCTACGCGGTCGATGACCTGCATTGCCTCGACGTTGGTCACAACGGTAATGGCGAGCGATGGGTGGTCCTGAGCGATGCGCCGCACGCGCATGCTAACGTCGGAGGTGGCGGATAGCGGGCACACCACGAGCAGGACGATGGGCGCGACATCGTCCACGTTCTCGAGCGATGCAAGGCAGCGATCGAGCTCGGTGTCTTCGCGGTTAAGGTCGGTCGAATGATCATAGGCGCCGGGGGCCTGCTGTTCGGCCCGCATATCTGCCCAGTACGTTGGGATCACGATAACCGGTCCCACGTCCATCACGACCTCTCGTCTCTGGCTCTGCACCTGCCCCAGGCACAGAGCCTCGTCGAGCACGCCGGCTTTCCGCACGCGCGCGAGATATCGCCGCGAGAAGCGGTTGGCCGCCCCGAGCGATCCCCCAATCGCTAATGCGAGGCGCCCCGCGCTTCCGCAAAGGGCGAATCCGCCTTGAAGTACGGCGTGCGAGCAAGCGACTTACTCAACGGATATCCCAGCACATACATGATAACCGCTTCGCCAGCGCCCGTGGTCACCAGTCCAAAGAGATACATGAGAGGCCAGGCTCCATCGAGGGATATGGACGTGAAGGGAATCGTGTAGAAGCCGGTTGCCTGCAAAAGAATGGGCAGATAGGCAGGGACGATGAGGGCGTTGGCAATCACCGGGCCGGCGAGCGCCACGAGAGGGTGCTTTCTCATCTTCCAGGTAAAGCAGGCGCCCGCAAACGTGGCGAGCGAGCCGAAGACCACATCGAGCAAGCCGAGCATGCCCGTGCCGGAAAGCGCGATGTTGGCGACGTTGGCGATAGCGCACCCGAGCGTAAGACCCGGAATGGCAGCCGGGGTGAAGAGCGCGAGCGCGCAGAGCGCCTCGGACACGCGGAATTGGATGGGGCCCCAGGCCAGGCTGCCAAGGAAGAGCAGCGCGATGAGCGTGCATGCCGCGTACACGGCAGCGATGACCCCTATACGGGCGACTTCATTCGATTTCATGAGCATTCACCTTCTATGTTGGAGGGCTTTACTTGAATGCTCATCAGACGCGCTGGCGGGTGGTCTCTTTTGGGACGGGTCTGTTTTGATCCATTTGACCCGCCACCGCCGCGGTGGGTCAAAACGGACCCGTCCCAAAACGACTCAAATGGGTCAAAACGGACCCGTCCCAAAAGAGACCACCAGGGCCGTCGCGCCCGGCCCTACGCCAGGCCCTTGATTCGAGAGAGCCTGATGAGCATGACAAAGCCCACGACCAACAGGATCCCGATGGAAAGCACTCCTAAAGAAGCATCCCCCGTGAGCGATGTCACGACAGATACTAGCAGAGTTCCCATGACGCTCGCATAGCGCCCGAAGATATCAAAGAAGCCGTAGTACTCGTTCGAACGCTCCTTGGGGATGAGCTTGCCGAAATAGCTGCGCGAGAGCGCCTGGATACCGCCCTGGAACATACCCACCACCACAGCGAGGATCCAGAACTCCACCTCGCTCTTGAGGAAGAACGCCGCGAAGAGCACGATGCCCACGTAGGCAGCCACCGCGATGAGAATCATGCGCAGGGTTCCATACTTCTTGGCAAGCGATCCATACGCAATCGCGGAGGGGAACGCCACAAACTGCGTGACGAGCAGGGCCAGGATGAGCGCGGTCGAATCGAGGCCGAGCGACGTGCCGTAGGTTGTCGCCATCGAGATGACCGTATGCACGCCGTCGATGTAGAAGAAGAAGGCGATCATGTAGATGAGAATCGCCCGGTCCTGAGCGATGCGGCGCATCGTGGTGCCGAGGCCGCGGATGGTCTTGACCACCTCTCCGCCGAACGTCTCGCCAGGTGCGAGCTCCTTGGCGTAGCGCTGCTTATACGTGCGCACGAGCGGCACGGTGAACGCAAGCCACCAAATGCCCGTGATGATAAACGAAGCCTGCACGCAGAACAGCATGTCGAGGCCGAGGGCCGAGGGCCCAACCAAAATGAGCAGGATGCACACGATGAACGGCACGCACGACCCGATGTAGCCCCACGCGTACCCGGAGGAAGACACGGTGTCCATGCGATCGTCGGTGGTGATATCGGGGAGCATGGCGTCGTAGAACGTCATCGACGAGTTGAGCCCGATGGTGCACAACACGTACACCACGAGGAACGGCATGGCACCCATGGGGATAGCCTGCGCGAAGCAGAGCACGAGACCCGTGAGGAAGAAGCCGAGGAAAAACTTGATCTTGTTGCCCGCATAATCGGCGAGCGACCCCAACACGGGCATGAGCAGCGCCACCACGAGCGACGCCACCGTCTGGGCGTTTGCCCATGCGGTCACGAGCTCCGCAGAGGAGGCCCCCGTGTTGATCGCGTCGAAGTAGATGGGCACGACCGACGTGTTGAAGAGGACGAGGGCAGAATTGCCCACGTCGTACATGACCCAGTTGCGTTCCTGCTTGGTGTATTTCATGACTGCTTCCTTCCCCATGCGCACGCGCGAGACGCATGCAAAACAGCCTTATATGGTACGGCACCAGCAGCGATTACGCGGTCAAGATTTGGTAAAGGAGAGATTGCAAAAACAGGACAGAGGGAATTTTGCATAGATGGCCATCTATGCAAAATTCCCTCTGTCCTGTTTTTGCAAACCAGCGCCTAACCGCCCTAATCGTCCTGGTCAAGCTCCTCGTCGTCGGCAAGGGGACGCCCGGAGTAGTTCACGCGGTTCGTGACCTCTTCCATGGGAACCCCGTCCACGAAGGCGCGCGCTGCACCTTCGTAATCGTCCAGCGCCCGGTCGAACACCTCGGGGAAGCTCTCGAACGAGACCGCCCTGGTGAATGGATTCTCCCACTCCAAGTGCCCCATGTTACCCGCACGAAGCGGAGGCTCGGTAGTCACCCGGTGCGCGAGCGAAGCCAGCAGCGAATGGCCGCGCACGGCTCCCTCGATGAGCCCGAGAACCTGCGAGATCGGTGCGTTCGCCGGCTCGACGAGCTGGTAGACGAGCTTCATGTCGGCCACGGCGCCGCCGTACTCGGGAGCTCCCACCGAAAGACCGAATACGCTGAGGGCTGTATGGCTCATAAGCGTTCCGGCGACCTTGTTGATACGATCGGTCGTCACGAGCTCACATGCAGGCGGGCAGTCTTCCGTAGTTGCGCCCCCGCGCTTAATCTGGAGCATGAGGACGTCCAGGTCGCTTTCGATGATGGCATGCACCTGGCTTCCCGCATCTTCGAGCGTCTCATCGACTTCCTGCACGCCCCATTGCTGGGCGTAGACGAACGGATGGGCATTACGGTCGAGCACGTAATGAGAGAGCATGCCCAAAGCGAAGGCGCGGCCAATCTGGGCATCGTGCTGGCGCAGATGCGACACCCCGTCGCGCAGCGCCGCGAACTGCTGGGAGATGCGGCAGCGATGCATGGCCTGGGCGAGCCCCATGCACTCGGCGATATGCGGCGTGCGCACGCGGAAGAAGAATGGATCAGGGCCTTGGTTTGCCAGCAGAAACGCCATGCGTTCATCATCGCTTCCGATGATTCCCGCTGGTAGCCTATCGATACTTTCCTCGCCAAAGAGGTGATGGGTGATGAGTGCAGGCATGTCGCCCCTTCCCGCGCACCGCGGCAGCGGGCGTGTTCCCATGCTGCCATGCGCCTCCGAGTCGTTCTGTTCCATTATGCCCAACGCGACCCGCAAGATACCCGCCAATGCCCGGGGAAACATACCGCTCATACGATGCCCGCCGGAATTGCCGGGAAACCCTGCGACGATGCGATACCATGGTGCGTAAACATGCAGATGTTGGGAGGGAGGTGCGTCGCCGTGCCACAGGGACAACGCGACGAAGCGGATAACCATCCGCAGGGCCAGGCACCCCGCGGCTCGGACACGGGCGTTGGGATGCCCACGCCCCGATCGGCACGCCTCGCCTCCTATCGCCCGCCGCACCAACATGCGGCCTTCCCTCACGAACAGGAGCCGGTGGGGGTGCCCGCCCCTAGAGAGCGTCAAGCCGAACGCCAGCCAGGCGCTCCCGGCCATCGCAGCGGGCATAGCGCCATGCCGCACGGCCGCTCCACCCAAGGCAGCGAGGCAGCATCCCGCCACGAACGCAGGGGCCGTCCCTCCCCCAACGATGCCATGCCTCGCCGCATCCAACGAGGCGAAGCCGGAAGCCCGCGCCAGGAATCGCGCGGCGATGCCGGATCTCTCCGCCGCCGGGAGCAGCGCGACAATGCCGGAAGCCCTCGCAGCCCGGAATGGCGCGGCGGGAACATCCCGGTACGCGAAAGCAACCTTGTTCCCGGGCGCAACGGGCGCGCGCCCATGCGCAATGCCGGGCGGGTTGCTGGACGGGCAGTAGACTCCCGAAGAGGCCCCACCGGGCCCTATCCCCCTACCGCCAACAGGGCCGCGCGCATCTTAGGCACCATCGCCATGGTCGCGGCCGCCCTCGTAGGCGCGCTGGGAAGCGCCGTAAGCAAGCTGTTCGACCGCTTGTTTGGCCGGCGAAACCCTCACGCCGTATTCTCTTCCCGCTCATCGCGCCGCCGCCGGTCGGGCGGTGCGCCGCGCTCTGGGCGCAGCACGTTCGCACGGGGCTCCTATCGGGGCAGCACGTTCGCACGGGGCTCCTATCGGGGCAGCTCGTGGAGCAGACGGGGGCGCCGCCAACCCGTTCGGCTGCGCGCCGTGCTCGCGCCATCCTGCATAGGTGCCCTGGTGCTCACACTCGCCTCAACCGTTTTCTTCGTGCCTTCGGCCGGCGCGGACGCCGCTACCGAGGCGAGGCTTCTCGACCTCACCCCCATGAGCATAGGGCAGCTTCCCGCGTCCACGCAGCGCTCATCGTGGCAACAGGGCAGCATGCCCTACCTTTTCCAGACCGACCCGCTCTGGGCACAGAAGCCCTACGCAGGAGCCACCGTGGCGCTCAACGGCTGCGGCCCCACCTGCCTCACCATGGTCTACATTTACCTAACAGGCAACACCGACCTCACGCCCGCCGACATGTGCGCACGCGCCGACGCAGGCAGTTACGCGCCCACCGGCGCAACGGAATGGCGTTTCATGACCGAGATGCCAAGTAAGCTTGGGTTCTCCAGCCGAGAACTCAAACTCACGCCAAACGCGATATCTACGGCGCTCGAGGCAGGGCAGCCGGTCATCTGCGCCGTGGCTCCTGGCGACTTCACCTCGGTGGGCCACTTCATCGTACTTTCCGGCATCGACGATGCAGGCATGCTCACGGTCCACGACCCCAACAGCAGCCTGCGGAGCGCGCAGAAGTGGAGCGTCGACCGCATTTTGGGCCAGACCACCGCATGCTGGTCCTTCACCGCATAGCAAGCGGCCCCGAGATGCGCCGAGACCTCTTTGCGGGGCTTTGAGAGGCTCGCGCTCGCCAACGCGAAGCGGGCGGCCCCGATATGAACCGGAGCCACCCGCCTAATCGTTATGTAGAACCAGCTCAACAGCCGGTGCGCGGCGCGCTAGTACACGCCGGGCCAGAGGTACCAGGAATTGCCGATCTTGATCGCGCACAAGCCGATATTCCCCATATCCTCGCTCTCGGTTTCACCGGCGCTATAGCCTTCATAACCCTCGTTAAAGGTAACGGAGACCTCGCCAGTAAGATAGTAGCCCTCGGTAACGACGTCGTCGCATCCGCTTGACGCAAGGGTATCGTTGATGCTCTCTATGTCGTAGCTATCGAGCCTATCACCCAGCCCCACATCGATCGAGATGGCGAACATGTCCGTATAGCTTGAAAGCGTTGACCCATAGTATTCCATGCTGCCGCCGAGCGAGCTGCCCATGTACTGGATCAACTCTTCACGCGTGTGGCCGCTCTCCTCGAGCGATGCGTCTACGAACTCGGGCGGAAAAAGGTCGATGATGCCGCCGCCGAACTTCTCGAACGCAGCAGAATCGAAGTCGCTCTGCATAAGGTCGTCGAAGAGGGCGTCTGTCTGGTCGGCGATACCCTGCGCGCTCTTGTGCACCCCGCCGCCAAATACGCCGGAGACCGCAAGCACGATGGCCACTACGGCAACCACGGCGACCGCCAAGATGCCGATGGTCATGCCACGGGTCACACGGAACGGCTTTTTAGGCGGCTTGACATCGAAGGGGCTTTGGCCCGCTGGCGCCGGCGGAACACCCGGCGGGACGGAACCGGGAGCTGCGGCGAACGGAGGCGCAGATTGCGGCCCCGAAACTGGCGAGGGCGCCGCAGCAGGCTGGGGCGCGCTCGCGTTGGGCTGGGCTGCGTCCGCAACAGGCTGGGGCGCTACCGGCTTGCCGCAATGCCCGCAAAATGCAGCGCCATCTGGCAATTGAGAACCACAGTGAGGACAGTACATGTCAACCTCCCCTTCCCGCGCTCGATAGACCCCGTAGCCCCGAGGCGCGTTGCGCGAATCCAAGGCGACGCGCCACCCAGGGCGCGCCGCTTTCTTGGACTAAAGTGTAGCCTCACCATCGCCCCCATAGGAGCAGGCAATCGCCAAACAGCTGGTTTTCTGGCGCCCACCGGACGCCGCTCGCCTACACAATCGGGGCAATCCCAGAAAAATGCAGGTACAGCGATATAAGAGCAACGATGACGACCACCAAGGCTATGACCTTGTCATGCACAGCGGGAAGCACCGGCTTGCCGCGCCCCTTCTCTCCTGCCGCATACACCAAGATGCCCGGGGCAAACAGGATCGTCGTGATCATCACACCTTGAAGACCCGTAGACCACACAAGGAAAATCGTATAGATGAAGCCGAGCGTGCCGAAGAACCGCGCAGTCGCGAGCTTAGGCGCACGAGGGCCGTCCAGGTGCTCGTTCTTCCAGCCGATCACCATGTAATAGGCTGCGGAGCACACGTAGGGGATGAGGATGGTGTTGACTGCGCACGAATAGAAGAACTGGTACGTACTTGCCGCAACCGCAGATAGCACGAGGAACAGTTGGGTGATGCTCGAGCTTACAAGCACCGTCACGATCGGGGCGCCGCGATCGTTGGTTTTGGCGAACGACTTGGGGAACGATCCCTGCCGCGCGGCCTCGAAGGGCGTCTCGGAAGCGATGATCACATACCCGAGCATGGCGCCCACAAGCGAAAGGACCACGCCGAGATTTACGACCGCTGCCCCCACCGGGCCGATGGCATGCTCGAGAATGCCCGCCATGGAGGGCGTTGCGAGCTGGGCCATCTCTTCACGCGGCATGATGCCGAGGGAGAGCAGCGAGATGATGAGGTAGAGCACGAAGACGGCGATGAAGCCGAAAGCCGTCGCTCGTCCTACGTCTTTCACGTATTTTGCACGGCCCGAGATAACGACGGCGCCCTCGATGCCCGTGAACACCCAGACGAGCGCGATCATGGTCGAGACGACCTGTTCACCAAAACTCGGGCCTCCGGGCTCGCCCCAGAAGTTATCCATGAAGATGTCCGGGTTGAATTTGCCCAGAAGCACGATGGACAACACGAACATGCCGAGCGGAACGAGTTTCGCCAGCGTAACGATTGTGTTGATGCCAGCGGCCTCCTTGACCCCGCGCGTCACCAAGAACGTGAGGAACCACAGGAACACGCTCGCGCAGATGATTGAAATCATGTTGTTGCCCTCGCCGAACACCGGGAAGAAATACCCCAGCGCGCTGAAGAGCAGCAATGCGAAGCTCACGTTCGAGAGGCAAGCGCTGATCCAATAGCCCCAAGCGGAATTAAAGCCTACGTAATCGCCAAATCCTGCAGCGGCATACGCATAGATGCCGCCCGTAAGATCAGGGCGCGCTTGCGACAGGCCGTTGAACACCATCATGAGTGCGAACACGCCAATGAAACAGATGGCCCACGAGACGATGACGGCGCCGGAGTTCGCACCGCCAGCAGCCATATCGCCCGCGAGCGAGAAGATGCCGCCGCAGATACTCGCGGTAATGACCATCATCGTGAGGCGGAAAAGATCGAGACCGTTAGGATCGATGATACCGTCGTCGCCAACGCGCTCGACGACCTCATGGTCCTGTGCCATACGAGCTCCCTTCCCTACTTGCGTAGACGTAAAAAGGGGCCGACACGCAGGCCGGCCCCCGAAAAGAACACCTTAGAAACGCAGCGACAGGCAGGAGAGGCCGCCGTCGACCTTGCGGTACTCGGAGGTATCGACCACGAGCGTCTTGTAGCCCAGGTCCTGGACCGCCTTGAGCACGGTCGGGTAGCCCTCGGCAACGATGACGGTGTCGTTCACCCAGATGCAGTTGGCACCGTAGGCCTCTTCCTCGGGCACAACGATCTTGTTGTACTGGGCAAAGTCCGGCTTGTCGATGAACTCGCCCGAAACCAGCATGTTGTTGTTCTCGATGTAGTTCACGCCGGTCTTGAGGTGCAGAACCTCCTCCAGCGGAACCTCGGAGCCCTCGAGCCCCCAGCCCTCGAGGATCTCGATGAACTGGCGGATGCCCTCCTCGTTGGTGCGCGCGGAGCGGCCCACGTAGAAGTGGTCGCCCACCATCATGACGTCGCCGCCATCGAGGGTGCCGGGGCTCACGATGTGCTTCACATGCTCGTCGTCGAAGAACCGACGAACGACCGGCTCAATCTCGTCCTTCTCGCCGTTGCGGGAGTCGGCGCCCGGATTGGTGATGATGGCGCCGCAACGGGTGATGACCGCGGGATCCTCGACGAAGCAGCTGTCGGGGTACTGCTCGAGAGCGGGAAGCACCGTGACGTCAACGCCGCACTGCTCGAGAGCGTGCTCGTAGTCGTAGTGCTCCTCGATGGCGCGCTCGTAAATGGGCTGGCCGAGCTCCGGCGCGCTCGTGATGCCGTTGCTAAGCGACTTGCCGGGACGACGGATGATGACGTGGCTGAACTTGGTCATGATGAGGTCCTCCTTGAGAAGGTTTGCGGGGTTTCCTTCACCCCGTCTCGCTGGCTTCATTCTATGGGTGTTCCCCTGCTTTGTATATTGTATACAATTCCGAGCGGTATCTATTGTTCGGTGAATGGCTTATTCTATTTACTGGCTTTTATATTTCTGTCTCTGTTAGTCGACAATATATATTTAAGAATGCTTGGCATGCTCACGCTATCCATCTAGCAATGGTCTGTTGTATGCTGTTGCAGGCGCATCAACTTGCCACAATCGCCCATCCACCGAAGGGAGGCGACCGTGGACACCCCACGTAGCTCGCTCAAGGATAATGTATACAGCTACATTGCCGGGCGCATCGACAGCGGTGAGCTCTCCGCCGGAGACCGTGTGAGCGAACAAGCCATCTGCGATGCGATGGGGGTTTCGCGCACGCCGGTTCGAGAAGCGCTCATCCAGCTCGCAAGCGATGGCTACCTCGACAACCAGCCCAGGCGCGGCTTCCGCGTGCGCGGCTTCGATCGCCAACGAGCACTCGAGGTGTTCGAGGTCATCGGGCCCCTCGACGGGCAGGCTGCCTTCTTGGCATGTCCCCAGCTCACCGAGCAAGACCTCGCACAGATGCAGTTCCTTGTGGGCTCCATGGACCTCGCCATATCGAGTGGCCTCATCCTCAAATACGACGACCTGCAGCGCGAATTCCATTACAGCTATGTCCAGAAATGCGGAAACCAGCGCCTCATGGACCTCATGACGCAGCTCGAGCGCTGCTTCATCAAGCGCGACTACAGCACTGTTGACCGAGAGATGACCACCGAGCTGCTGCTCAAGGCCAACGATGAGCATCGGCACATCCTCGACCTTCTCAAGGCCCGCGATGCCGCCGCCGTTCGAGACTATGTCCGCGACGTGCACTGGGATACCGATAACGCCGAGTTCACCGTGTGGTAGGCGCCAAGATCTCGAAAAAGCCTACGATGAGCGCATGCCCAACCCCATAGTACCTGCGAGAGCATCAGCTGGCGCAAGAATAAGGCGGACCGCACCGCCGTGGCCCAACGGGCACAGCGCCCAATCATTGGAGAAGAAGGGCTTCTAAACAAAACGGAGGCCCCAACCAGGTTGGAGCCTCCAAGAGACACGCGATGTAGGGTAATCGCAAGCGCTTACGCGTAGATACGGGTACCGGAGAGACCAGCCATGGTCTCGGCGGCCTTGTCGAGCGCGCCGATGATGCACACGCGGCCCTTGCGGCTGCGGGCGAACTTGATGGCGGCGCGAACCTTCGGCTCCATGGAGCCCTTGCCGAACTGGCCCTCGTCGGCAAGCTTCTCTGCCTCGTCGGCGCTGATCTCGGTCAGGTCCTGCTGGTCGGGCTTGCCAAAGTTGATGGCCACGTGCTCGACGGCGGTGAGCAGGAAGAGCACCTGGGCGTCACAATCCTCGGCGAGGAGCTCGCCGCCCATGTCCTTGTCGATAACGGCGGCCACACCCTTGTAGCAGCCCTTGTTGTTGTAATCGCGCACCACGGGGATGCCGCCGCCACCGCAGGCGATGACGATGAACTCGTTGTCAAGAAGGTTGAGGATGGAATCGGCCTCAACGATCTTCTTGGGCTCGGGGCTCGCCACGACGCGGCGCCAGCCGCGGCCGGAGTCCTCGACGAAGGTCATCTCGGGGTTCTCCTCCATGAGCGCCTTGGCCTGCTCCTCGGTGTAGAACGGGCCGATGGGCTTGGTGGGGTTCTGGAACGCCGGATCGTCCGGGTCGCACTCGATCTGGGTCACGACCGTGGCGGCGTGCCAGCGCTTGTAGCGGCGATGCATCTCGCGGCCGATGCCCTGCTGCAGGTGGTAGCCGATGTAGCCCTGGCTCATGGCGCCGCACTCGGGCAGGTCCATGGAGGGGGTGCCGATGGCGTCGTGCGCGGCGGCGAAGGCGTTCTGGATCATGCCGACCTGCGGGCCGTTGCCGTGGGTGATGATGATCTCGTTGCCCTGCTCGATGAGGCCGAGCAGCGCGTGGGCGGCGTGGCCGACCTTCTCGATCTGCTCCTGGGGGGTGTCGCCGAGGGCGTTGCCGCCGAGCGCGACGACGATACGATCGGGCTTGCCGATGGGCTTAGACATGGTCATTCCTTTCCGCCGAAAGTTTGTAATAACGTTCATGCAATTCCACCCAAGTCACTCGGGTAGGCTTGCATTATATTCTCGAGATGCCCTTTTTTATTCATATTTAGAGTTTAGAGGGGATAGATAACGGATGAGCGGTAGGTATTTGCCGCTCAGCGTATCGCTGTGTCGTGGTTTCGTGATGCTCCACTTTTTCGAGGTAAAGCGACGGTAAAGAAGGACCTTGCGCATCAAACGAAGCGCTTTTCTCCCCTCCGCGCATCCCCTCATTGCTGAACGCGGTTTTATGCATAACATGCGTTGTTTTATATTTGACCCCACGGCACGCTGGGCCGCCTTCCGGCGCCCCCGCCGGCAGCCTGGATGCACCGCGACCCCCGCCCGGCCGGGAAAAGCGCCGACGGGCCCGAAAAAAGCCGCTCTGGGGGCGTTAGCGCGCGATGCCATGCAAAAGTCCCGCCAAAGGATCGGATTTTTGGGTGCACGCGCAGTAGCCGGCATGGGGACGGCGCCCTGACCTGCGGCTCCCCTGAGCCCGCGGCGCGGCCTATCCGGCCCCTCGATGAAAATCCGATCCTTTGGCGGGACTTTTGCTCCGGGGCGGGCCGACCGCGGCACATCCCACGGCAAAAGGCGAAGGCGGGCTAGCAGCCAAACTGCCACCAGCCCACCATCGCCCTTTAACCCTGTCCCTATTTCAGCGTCGCGTACATCACGGCCTTGATGGTGTGCATACGATTCTCGGCTTCTTGGAAGACACGCGACTGCTTGGACTCGAAGACCTCATCGGAAACCTCCATCTCCGTCACGCCGAACTTCTCGGCGATCTCGGCCCCGATGGTGGTGTTGGTGTCATGGAAGCTCGGCAGGCAGTGCATGAAGATGGCGCCGGGGTTGGCCTTGGCCATGACCTCGGGGGTTACGCGATACGGCGAAAGCAGCTCGATGCGGCTCTTCCACAAATCCTCGGACTGGCCCATGCCAACCCATACATCGGTATAGATGACGTCGGCATCGCGCACGCCCTCGTCAATGTCTTCGGTGAGCTGAATGGTGCAGCCGTTCTCCGCGGCGATGCGCTGGCACTCGGCGAGCACCTCGGGGTCGAAGTGGGTCGCGCCCTCCACGTCGCCCTTGGGACCACACGAGCAGAAGTTAATACCGAGCTTGGCGCAGATCACCATGAGCGAATCACTCACGTTGCCCTGCTCCTTGCCTAGGTAGGTGATCTTCATGCCCTTGGTGTCGCCGAACTCCTCGCGCATAGTCAAGATGTCGGCGAGCGCCTGGGTGGGATGGAACTCGTTCGTGAGGCCGTTCCACACGGGAACACCGGCCTTCTCCGCCAGCTCCTCGACGATCGCCTGGTCGGAGCCGCGATATTCGATGCCATCGTACATGCGGCCGAGCACGCGGGCGGTGTCCTCGATGGACTCCTTCTTGCCCATCTGCGAGCTGCCCGGATCGAGGTAGGTCACGCCCATGCCGAGGTCCATGGCGCCGACCTCGAAGGCGCAGCGGGTGCGCGTGGAAGTCTTCTCAAAGAGAAGGACGATGTTCTTGCCCTCGAGGTAGCGGTGCGGGGTACCCGTGCGCTTCAGAGCCTTGAAATCGGCAGAGAGCTGCAGCAGGTACTCGATTTCTTCGGTAGTGAAGTCAAGAAGCTTGAGAAAATGACGGCCAGAAAGATTCAGTCCCATGATTTCTCCTATCAATGCGTTATATCAAGCGGACAAGCGCAACGAAACCTAGATATCTTCGCGCCAGAACGGCATTGTCATGCAGCGAGGGCCGCCACGACCGCGGGACAGCTCCTCAGAAGGCGCTGCAAGAACCTCGACACCCGCCTTGTATAGAGCGTCGTTCGTAACCACGTTGCGCTCGTATACGCACACCTTACCGGGTGCAACGGCAAGCGTGTTGGAACCATCGTTCCACTGTTCGCGCGAAGCCTCAATCGGATCTCCGCCACCGCACTCGATGAGCTGAATGTGATCGACACCGGTCGCCTTCTCGAGAATGTGCTGCAGCGTATCGTCGATTTCCTCAATTGCAATCTCGCCTGGCGCAGCACCCCTGGTGAGTCGATATACGCGCAGAGTCTGATAGATGCCGGGGTACACCGTGAACTTATCGTAGTCAACCTGCGTGCATACCGTATCGAGATGCATATATGCGTATCCATTAGGAATCCTAATGGCATAAATTGTCTCGATCTCGGACTCCTCAGGACCCCAGAACAGGTTCTTGGCAAGCTGATCGATAGCAGCGGCCTCAGTTCGCTGGGAGATTCCAATCGCAAGCGTCTTGGCATTGATGTTCAGGACATCGCCGCCTTCAATGTGCCATGCACTGTTATGGTCGTACCAAATCGGAGCACCCGCGTAGTCGGGGTGGTGCTTCAAAATAGTCTCGTAGAAGAGCACTTCGCGATTGCGCTGCGGCCAATACATGCGATTAAGCAGCGCGCCATGGCCTACGGATGCCAGCGGATCGCGCGAAAAATACGAACTCGGCATTGGGAAGAGCAGGGGCTCGTCCGGAGCGATGGCGTCGCTGTCCATGATGGCAAGAGAGCCGCCACGCGGGAGGTCGAGATCCTTGAGATACAGGCCCCCCATTGCAGTTAAAACGAACTCGTAGTTATCGTTCACCGCATCCAAGCGCTCACGCACCGCTTGGGCAATCGCCGGATTCGTAATATTGCTCTCCGCAAGGAAAGCATCAGTAAACGCAGGCCTAACAGTCGAGTCGGCATCCATGGCTTCAGCCACGAGCTTCTCCATATAGAGGACCTCGGCCCCTTGGCTGCGAAGAATATCAGTGAACGCATCGTGCTCCTTCTGAGCGTACTCAAGATAGAAGCAGTCGTGAATCCAGACGCGCTCGAAGTCCTCTGCTTTCAGGTTCACCAAATCCTTGCCGGGGCGATGAACAACAACCTTCTTCAGCGCACCAATTTCGCTGTGAACGCATATCCCCTTGCTCATGCTTTACCTTCCTTTCTCAGGCACCGTTCTTTGAACTCATCTATTTACATGGGAAGCAGGCCAGAAATTGCAACGAATACGATGTTGACCACAGAAACGACCAGGAAGAACTTCCACGCGGTCTTCCACCACTGACCGAGTGAGATCTTGCAGACGCCCAGGCCGGCGACGAGAATCGCGCTCGTGGGGCACAGCAACGACATCGACGTTCCGCCCATGGTCAGAGCCGTGACCGCCGCCTCGGGATTGAGGCCCATGAGCTCCGTAAGCGGCCCGAAGATGGGCATGGTCAGCGCCGAGATGCCCGAAGAGCTGGGGACAAGGATGGCGAGCAGGTTGTCGACAACATACAGGATCGTCGTGAAGAGCACCGGAGGGATGCCCGCAAGCGCGCCGGCGAGGGCGTTGAGCACGGTATCGATGATCATGCCGCCCTCGGCAACGACCAAGATGCCGCGCGCCAGGCCGACAACGACCGCAGAGAAGGCGAAGTCCGCAAGGCCATTCACGAACTCGGTTGCGATCTCTTTCTCGGACATGCCGGCGATGACGCCCGAAAGAAGACCCATCGCAAGGAAGATGCCCGAGATCTCGTTCATATACCAGCCCTGGACCACAAGCCCCCAGATTATGAGCGCCATGCCGGCGACGAACATGATGAGGATCGCCTTCTGGCGGTTGGTGAACTCAGAATCAAGGGCCTTCTCGTCAGCGGCAAACTCTTTACGCTTCTCGATATCATCCTGATAGGTAATGGACAGCTCCGGGCTGCGCTTCACCTTGCGGGCGTACATGACCACCCACACGATGGCGATAACCGTGAGGACAACCAGAGCGATGACGCGGAGCCAAAGCTGAGGGTTGCCCTGGATGCCGATGATTCCCTGAGAGATCAAAACGCTGAACGGATTCACCGTGGAAGCGATATATCCGATACGAGCGCCCACGAACACAATCATGAAGGCAGTCATCGAGTCGAACCCCATCGCCATCACGATCGGCATGAGCACCGCATAGAACGGCAGGGTCTCTTCCGCCATACCGAAGGTCGACCCACCCAGTGCAAACAGGGCCATCATGATCGGGATAATCAGAATGTCCTTGTCCTTGAGCCGCCTCACGACCCTGCTCATGCCGCTGGTAATCGCGCCGGTCTTCGTGATGATCTGGAATGATCCGCCCACGATGAGAATGAACGCCACGACCTCGACGGCACCCTGGATGCCCTGGGTCGGCGCCTGCAGCACATCAAAGACGCCCTGGCGAAGATCGGTCTCCTCGCCCGTCTCCGAATCGACGTAGACCTTGTCAATCTCCTGATACGTCCCCGCTATGGTCACTTCACGACCGTCCACCTCTTGGCGCTCGAATGCGCCAGACGGGACGATCCACGTAAGGACCGCAAAGACCACCATCAGCAAGAAGATGATGGTGTACGCATGCGGGACCCGGAATCTAAACCCTTTCTCCGACGGCAAGCCCATATGATCCTCCTCACGTCTTGCTCTTGCCGCAGTCATGGCAACGGCACCATCACGGCGGCAGCACTACAGCTTGTATTTGAAACTGTATGGCAGCGGATCAAAGCGAGGGGTTGCGCTCGGGCAAGCGCATCGATCGCCCCTCTAGGCGGTACAACGATTGATGTTAAACATCAATCAGTATCTTTATGTTGATGTTTAAGGTAAACTCAGCATGTCAATGACCACTGCATCATCGGAAGATATATGAGCAGCATCAATATTCGAAGCGATATCGGGAAACTGAAGAGCGTCCTCGTTCATCGTCCGGGGCACGAAACCCAAAACTATCTTTCAGGTGAGTTTGCCCAGGTGTTTACCCTGAGACCTTGGAGCAGCTCGTTTGACACCGACAAGGCCCAGCACGAACACGACCGCTTTACTGCCATGCTGAAGGCTGAAGGGGTCGAGTGCCTGTACCTAGAAACCTTGCTCCGCGAGGCGCTCGATGCCACCCCTCAAGCGCGCCCACACCTCATCAAGAGCTTTCTCGCAGAAAGCGGGGCCACGGGAGATGAACTCCAAGGAGCTATGCGGGAACTCCTTGAAGGCGCTTCCACGGAAACGCTCGTCCGCCTCGTGCTCGACGGCATGCGCGCGGGCGAGGTGCTGCCCCCGATTTCAGCGAAATCCTCGCTCGCCAGCGCAACGGGAGAGGCGTTTGACGAGCATATGTTTCTTGCCAATCCGCTCAACACGATATTCTTCACCCGCGACCCCGTCACCGCCGTCGGCAACGGGGTCTTGCTCAACCACATGTACTGGCCTGAGCGCAATCGAGAAGTCCTCCTGTACGAAATCATCTTTACGTACCACCCCCGCTTCCGCGATACCCCGAAGTGGTTCAAGCACACAAGCTCCTATCACATCGAGGGCGGCGATGTGCTCAACCTAAGCAACGACGCGCTGCTCGTCGGTCTCTCTCAACGAACCGAGGCGGCCGCCGTCGATACCTTGGCTCGCAACCTCCTCTGGAGCGAAAGCGCGTCGCCCATCACGTCGCTGTATGCCGTCGAGATCCCATCAACCGGAACGAGGCTTCACCTCGATACCTACCTGAACCGCATCGACTATGATGCTTTCATCGTCGACCCGCACATCTTGGATACGGCGCGCCTCTATCTCATAACCAAAGGGCGCCGGGCTGGGGAAATCCGCGTGTACGCGCTTGATGGGGGCCTCCCGAGCATGCTTGCCCAAGCACTGCATCTAGCGGCTGTTACCTGCATAAACTGTGCGGGTGGCAATTCGCAGATGAAGGAGCGCGAGCTTGAGAACAACGCCTGCGCGGTACTCTGCCTTGCGCCGGGCCGTCTCTGCACGTTCGAGGAGAATGTGCAGACGAATACCCTCCTCGAAAAAGCAGGGATGGAGCTGCTCCCTCTGCGAGCCGAGGAGCTGACGGCGGGCTACGGCGGTGCCAACTGTTTGTGCCTACCGCTTTGGCGCGAGGACCTCGTCTGATGACGCTCGCGGATAACATACGGGAGCTCAGGAGGCGCGAAGGCTTGACGCAAGCCGATCTAGGGCGGGCCTTGGGCGTCACAAAAGAAAGCGTCTGTCGCTGGGAACGAGGGCGCAGCTCCGTGCGCGCATGCCATATCGAGCGCATGGTCGAACTGTTCCATGTGCGACGCGACGACCTGCTGAGCGAAGATCGGGGGCTTGCAGCACAAGCCTCGGCTGCGAACGTGGGCGTTCCCGCAGCGCGCGAAAGGCAAGCGGACGAACGCCCCGTTTTTCGTGTGACGCGCTCAGCAAATGGCACGTCGCTGCAGACCCGCTCAAGGGCCTATGCCCCCGCAGATGTCGCGCAGCACCATCCGAAAAGCTTCTTCGTCCAGATGGACGGGCAGGAAATGTCCAAAATATACCCTGAAGGCTGTTGCCTTCTCGTCGACCCTACCGCGGCTCCTTGGAACGGATGCAGCGTCGTGGCGCTTGTCGATGGTAGAAATATAGTCATTCGAAGATACATCTGCGGCAACGATACGGCTATCCTTTCGTCTCACTCCTTTCAAACAGCATCGCCCGACCTGATGCTCAATCGAAGACGCGTGCGGGTTATTGGCGTCGTTGTTTGGTTCCAAGCTTCACATAGCATCAAGGTGCAGAAGGCCCTCTAGAACGCGGCTTTGTCGAAGGGAGCAATGCTGCCAGCGAAGAAACCGCCCAAGACACAGCATGCTAGCTGGTGCAGAAATCGACGAATCTATGCCCGACCTATAGATGAGCCAACGAGCGCCCTCTATAGATTCGCGAACATTTCCTGCAAGCGACAGTGCAATGGGGAGCAAAGCCTAACCGTCCCGCTGTTACGCTTTCTAATGTAGCATGCATTGTTTTATATTTGGCCCCGCGGCACGCCGGGCCGCCTTCCGGCGCCCCCGCCGGCAGCCCGGATGCACCGCGACCCCCGCCCGGCCGGGAAAAGCGCCGACGGGACCCGAAGAAAGCCGCTCGGGGGGCGTAAGCGCGCGATGCCATGCAAAAGTCCCGCCAAAGGATCGGATTTTTGGGTGCACGCGCAGTAGCCACCGAGAGGCCAACGCTTTGACCTGCGGCTCCCCTGAGCTCGCGACGCGGTGTATCCGGCCGACCGGTGAAAATCCGATCCTTTGGCGGGACTTTTGCTCCTGGGCGGGCAGACCGCGGCGCATCCCGCAGCGCATTCGGGCGGGTGGACCAGCCAATCGTTCACAAAAGTGCCGAGTGCGGCCAAATGGTCACACTCGGCAAGATAGTGAACGGTTTTGCTAAGTCGGACAGAGCAACTGAGCAGAGCGCAGCCGCCGCGTTCGCCTCGCCTAGCTCCACGCCTCGCGACCGCGGAGCGCCTTGAGGCCGATGTCATGACGGAGCGTCTTGCCCTCGAAATCAATCTTCTCGCAGGCAGCATAGGCCAAATCGCGAGCCGCCTCGAAGGTATCCCCAAGCGCCGTCACGGCCAGCACGCGGCCACCGCTCGTCACGAGCTCGCCCGTGTCGGTCACCGCGGTACCCGCATGGTAGACGGTCACCCCGTCCAAAGCATCGGCATCTTCAACGCCGGTGATAACCTTGCCCTTCTCGTAGCTGCCCGGATAGCCCGCACTCGTGAGAACCACGGCCACGGCCCACTCATCGCGCCAAGACAGCTCAACCTCGTCCAAGCGCTGCTCGGCGCAAGCGAGCATGACATCTACCAGATCGTTCTTCAGGCGCGGCAGAATCACCTGCGTCTCCGGGTCGCCGAAGCGCGCGTTGAACTCGAGCACCTTGGGCCCTTCCGGCGTAAGCATGAACCCGCCGTACAGGCAGCCGCGGTAGTCAATCCCCTCCGCAGCGAGCTCGGCCACAGTATCGGCCATGACCTGCTTCATGACGGCGAGCTCCTCGTCGGTCACGATGGGCACCGGGCTATACACGCCCATGCCGCCCGTGTTGGGACCACGGTCACCCTCAAGGGCGCGCTTATGGTCCTGGGCGGTAGCCATGGGCCGCACGGTCTTGCCGTCGGTGAAGGCCAGAAGCGAGCACTCGGGGCCGGTCAGGCACTCCTCGATGACCACGGTGGAACCAGCATCGCCGAAGGCTCCAGCAAAGCACTCGCGGACCGCCTCCTCGGCCTGGCCCTGCTCGGTAGCCACGACCACGCCCTTACCAGCTGCCAGGCCATCTGCCTTCACCACGAGCGGGGCACCTTGCTCGCGAACATAGGCGAGCGCCGCCTCCTCGTCGGTAAAAGAGCCGTATGCTGCCGTGGGAATGCCGGCGCGCTCCATGAGCTCCTTCGAAAAGCGCTTGGAGCCCTCCATCTGCGCACCCTCGGCGTCAGGCCCAAAGCACGCGACACCAGCCGCGCGCACGGCGTCGGCAACACCGGCAACGAGCGGGGCCTCGGGACCGATCACCACAAGCCCGATGCCCTCCTCGCGGGCAAAGGCAGCCACCGTCTCCGGGTCGTCCTCCGCAAGCGCCACGTTCACACCCTCCTGCAGCGTGCCTCCGTTACCCGGCGCGATGTAGAGCGTTCCGCAGCGCGGAGACTCGGCAAGCTTCTTCGCGAGCGCATGCTCGCGGCCGCCGCTTCCCAAAAGCAGGATGTCGATGGTCTTGGTGGTCTCGGTCATGGTTCCTCCTTGTAACGGCGAGGCCTGGCGCATGTCAGCGGGGCGAATAAGCAACATGGTCCATTTTGACCCCGTCCCAAAATGGACCCTGTCTCGCCCTTAGAACGACGGCGTTAGGTACTCGGCGATATCGTCGAGCTCAGGATTATGGAACTCCTCCGGGTACGCAAAGAGCCCCACGGCACGAAGCCCCACGTGCGTGGCGATGGTTGGGCCAATGGTCCCCATGGTAAGGAAGCGCAGCGAGGCATCGGTCTTATCGAGCGCCCGATCCATGAATTCAAGCGCTTTATAGGCCTTGGTATGAAGCTTGTAGTACACAAGCGGGCCCATCTCGCGGGATTGCTCGGCCATGAGGTCCACGATGTAGCTCACCGCGTTCTTCATGCCCTTGGCCTTGTGGAGCACCTCGATCGCGCCGGTCTCGGTGAGCGTTACCACGATCTTGAGGTTCAGAAGCGAGGTGGCCATGCCTTGGAATTTGCTGGCGCGCCCGCCCTTCACCAGGTTTGCGAGCGAATCGGGAATGAAGTAGATGCGGTGCGTGCGCCGCACGTTTGCAATGCGCTCGAGCGCCTCGTCGAGTGTGCCGCCGGCACGGGCGATGCAAGCAGCCTCGAGCACCATTGCCCCTTGGCCAACCGTAGCGGAACAGGAATCGAACGCTTCGATGCGAATGCCCCGCTGCTTCGCAACATGGGCAGCAGCGGCGCGCGCAGTCTCGTAGGTACCCGAAAGCGCCGCAGAGAGGTGGATGGAGAGGATCTCCGTATAGCCCTCGTCGGCAAGGGCGTTGTACGCGTCGAGGAAATCTGCCGGCGCCGGCTGCGAGGTGATGGGCAGGTTCTCCGCCGCCTCAAGTTTATCGAGGAACTCCTCGATCTTGATATCAACCCCGTCAGCGTACTCCGTCGTCCCGAAAGCGACGTGCAGCGGCACCACGCGCAGGTCGTACTTCTCCACCAATGCAGCAGGCAGATCGGCGGCACTATCCAAAACGATGGCGAACTTGTTCACGGTCCCTCCCCCGGCGACCATATTCGTGTTTTCAAGCACTCGCGACGCGGCGCCCCTACTTCCAGGAACGGTTGATGGTCTGCTCGCGGTCGGGGCCAACCGACACGAACGCAACCTCGGCATGAGCAAGCTCCTCGATGCGCGCAACGTAATCGCGCGCCTCCTGCGGCAACTCGTCAAAGGAACGGCATGCCGTGATGTCGCACTTCCAGCCGGGCAGCTCCTCATAAACCGGCACGGCGTTGGCAAACGCCGCCTCGTGCTCCGGAACCGTGGTGTAGCGCTCGCCATCGCAGTCGTAGGCAACGCAGACCTTGATGGTATCGAACGCGGAAAGCACATCGAGCTTGGTGAGCGCGATATGGGTGAGCCCGTTCACACGAGCCGAGTAGTTGGCGATCACGCCGTCGAACCAGCCACAGCGACGACGACGGCCGGTGGTCACGCCGTACTCGTACCCCTCCTCGGTGAGGGTGTGGCCGGCATCGGTTTCGTATGCCAGCTCGGTGGGCATGGGGCCAGAGCCCACGCGGGTGATGTAGGCCTTCATGATGCCGAGTACGCGCTCGATGTTGCCGGGGCCCACGCCAGAACCGGTCACGGCACCGCCAGCGGTGCAGTTAGACGACGTAACGTACGGATAGGTGCCGTGGTCGATATCGAGGAGCGTCGCCTGAGCACCCTCGAAGAGCACCGACTTGCCCTCCTCGATAAGATCGTTGAGCAGGCGGGAACTCTCGCAGATATACGGGCGCAGGCGCTCGGCCATGGGCAGATACTCATCGCAGATCTGGTCTACCGTGTAGGTGGGCAGGCCGAAGATCTTCTCCAGCTGCGGGTTCACGCGGTCAAGGACGCGTGCGAGCTTGTCGCGGAAGGTGGCCTCGTCGAGCATGTCCTGCATGCGCAGGCCAATGCGCGCCATCTTGTCCTGATAGCACGGGCCAATGCCGCGCTTCGTGGTGCCGATGTTGTGAGACCCGAGGAGCTCCTCGTAGGCGCCGTCGAGGTCCATGTGGTAGGGCATGATGACGTGCGCGTTGCCCGAGACCTTGAGGTTGGCCGTGGAGATGCCATCGGCCTCGAACATATCGATCTCTTCGAGCAGCACCTTGGGGTTGACCACGCAGCCATTGCCGATCACCGAGATGCACTCCGGATACATGATGCCCGAGGGAACCTGGTGCAGGCCGTACTTGCGATCACCCACCACGATGGTGTGCCCCGCGTTGTTGCCGCCCTGATACCGCACGACGCAGTCGAAGTCCCGAGCAATCAGGTCGCAGATCTTGCCCTTGCCCTCATCGCCCCACTGGGTTCCAACCAGCACTGTCGAGCTCATGAATTACTCCTCACCGATCAGGCTACTCAACCCGTACCGTGTCGAGCGCCCTCGCACCCAGCCCGCTCGCCAGCCCATAGGCCAACGCAGGAGCCCGGCGCACTATACAACAGGCACTATTATATCCACCGGAACAGGCGTTCAGACTAGCCCTCGCCATGTATCCCATCAAGCTCATAGAACTTCGTGGATGCAGGCACGAACGCCAGGTCCACATCGCCGATAGGGCCGGAACGGTTCTTCGCCACGATGACGCGCGTCACGCCCTCGTCCGGGCGGTCGTCGCGCGATGCCTCCTGCTCGTCGGCCGAGCGGTCGAGGAACATGACGATGTCGGCGTCCTGCTCGATCGAGCCCGATTCGCGCAGGTCAGAAAGCTGGGGGCGCTTCCCGGTACGGCTCTCGACCGCACGGGAGAGCTGCGAGAGCGAGATGACGGGCACGCCGAGGTCCTTCGCCATAATCTTGAGGGCACGGCTCATCTCCGAGACCTCGACCGCGCGGTTCTCGGCACGACGGCCCGCCGGGGGGCTCACCAGCTGCAGATAGTCGAGGATGATGACAGCCCGCTCCTTGTTGTGGAGCATGCGGCGCGCCTTGGCGCGAATCTCGGTGATGGTGGTGCCCGGCGTATCGTCGATAAGGATATCGAGCTTCGAAAGCTCCTGCGTGGCCTCGTTGATGTTCGCCCATTGCTCGGGCGAGATGCGGCCCGTGCGAAAATCGGAGATGGAGAGCGCTGCATGCGCGCAGATAAGGCGCTGCGCGATTTCTTTTCCGCTCATCTCGAGCGAGAAGAAGCCCACGGTGCAACCGTCGGCAGCCGCATTGAGCGCAAGGTTGAGGGCGAAGGACGTCTTACCAACGGCAGGACGGGCGCCCAAGATGATGAGCTGGCCCTCGCGCATGCCGAGCAGCAAGCGATCAAGGCTTGGAAAACCGGTGGCAACGCCGTGTGCCTGCCCGCCGGCCGCCGCAATCTCGGCCGCCTCGTTGTAGGCTTCGATCATGAAGTCCGTAAGAGAGCGATACGCGCTCGATACCTCGCGGTCCGTAATCTTGAGCACGAGGCTCTCGGCTTGGTCGACAGCCTCTTTCGCATCGAGCGGCGCATCGTAGGCAAGCTCGCTGATCTGTCCGGCGGCTTTGATGAGCTCTCGGAGGAGCGAGTCGCGACGCACGATCTCGGCATGGTGCTGCCAGTTGGCAAGCGAGATGGTGTTGCCCACAAGCTCGAGAATGTACGCCTCGCCGCCCACCGCAGACAGCTTATCTTCAGAAGCGAGGAAGTCCACCACCGAAATGGAATCGATGGGAATGGCCCGCTCGTTCATGGAAACCATCGCAACGAAGAGCTCGCGGTGCGCAGGGCGATAGAAGTCGTCGATCCGGAGCTCGGAGATGGCATCGTCCACCACGTCTGGCGAAAGCAGCATGGCGGAGAGCACGTTGGCCTCGGCCTCGGTGTTATTGGGAAGGCCTTGATGGGCCCCACGGTCTACGGCAAGGGGGGCGTAATCATTCGGCGACACGCTCATGCCTTTCTCGAACACGAGGCGACGTGCAAAACGCCGCCCAGCAGATAACCTACGAGCACCCATGGTAGAGTATTCCGCTGCCGAGCAGAGGGCTCGTTCCCCTGCTCTCTGCACCTTTTTCTTTCCACATCCAGATGTGGATAACCCTGCCCCGGCTTTCAGCGGGAATACCAGTTTTCAACGTTTTCCACAATTCGACAGGCCCATCATACCGAGTTTTCAACAGCTATACTCTTTACCTGCTGTTATTCACTTCTTACTGTCTTTTTGCCGTTCTATTACACACAGATATTTGTACATTTAGTGAACATGCAGGTAACTAGTATTGTTTTATACATTGCGCAGGATAACCACCGTACGCGATACCGTCTGCTCTTGATAAAGGCTTGTGAAAAACTTGCTATCGAATCTGGCTCATATTGAGTTTTCAACCGTTGACCTGTTGATTTCTTACTCTCTCGATTTGTCAAGAGAAACTTTCAACCTTTTCTTGAATGTTGAATGTTTCGTAAGCGAGTTTTTAAGGACCCGCCCGGACCATCCGAGCTCCACGCGAACGGCAGCTTCGCGGGCGCTCGAACCGGCGAAGCTGCAGCCGCCGAGATGCGCGCCTCCGATGCGCCCGGCTCACCGCCTCGTGGCATAACGCAAAACGCCCGCCGCCGAGAATCCCCGGCAGCGGGCGTGGTGAGCGCTGTTGCTGTAGCGTCTGCTACTCAGCAGCTTCCTCGGTAGCCTCCTCAACCACCTCGGCCTCGGCCTCAGCCTCGGTCTCAGCAGTCTCGGACTCCGCGGCGAGCTCCTCGGCGGTCACGCCAACGAGCACGACGACCTCGGCGCGAATCTCGCGGTAGAGCGAGATGGCCACGGTGTGGGCGCCGGCAACCTTGATGGGCTTGCCGAGCTCAACGCGCTTGCGGTCAATCTCGACGCCGAGCTGGTCCTTGACGGCGTCGGCAACCATGGCGGCGGTAACCGAACCGAAGAGGATGCCCTCGTCGCCGACCTTGACGTCAACAGTAACCTGCTTGCCGTCGAGGTTCGCCTTGAGCGCGTTGGCGTCGGCAAGACGCTTCTCCTCGCGCTTGGCGATGTTGTTGCGGCGCTGCTCGAGCTGCTTCAGCTCGCCCTTCGTCGCCGCAACGGCGAGCTTCTTCGGGAAAAGGTAGTTCTCGGCGTAGCCCTGAGCGACGTCTACGATGTCGCCCTCGCCACCCTTGCCCTTGATCTCACCAAGAAGAATGACTTTCATGAGATCTCCTATCCTGCGCGTCGCACGCGCGACGCATTTCTTACGTGTGTGCCTCGTCGTGCGAACCATCCCGCGGAAGCTTGCGGAAGTTGGCCCACACATCGATGAGGCCGATGATGCTCACAACGAACATCACCTCAAGCCAAGTTGCAACCATGATGACGGCGAACCGCCCGAAGCACCCTATGCGCCAGCGGCCGAGCAATCCCAAGATCACGCCAAGGCCTTGGATCAAGAAGATGATCCTTACCGCCAAAAAGAGCGTGACGGAGACGGTCCGGAGTACCTGCGACTCGGGCACAGCGGCAAATGAGGCGCCCATCCCTAGGACAGAGAGGGCCAGCACCCCAACCGCCCAGAGCGGCGCGTCGAAGAGACTGATCTGCGGAACCCGAAGGCGCTGCCCCGGCGCAGGCATCTCGCCCCACGAGGCCGGACGCTGGACCGAGCCAAGGAACGACCCGAATCCGGCGACGAGCGCATCGAGAGCGGCAGAGAGCACGTACACCATCGGCCAGATGACCGAAATCAGGGGCTCAATCGAGACGAGCGCAAGCTCAGCCTCGACGCCGCGACCAACCGAAGCGCGGGCAACCTCCATAAGCATCGCCGACGTCACCTCGGCAAGGTTCGTGCCAGCGTTGAAGGCGGTGAAGCCATCGACTGCCATGCACAACGCGATAGCCGCGGTGACCACAAGCGATACCTCGGTAACGCCCGCACGCCTCTTCCACATGAGCGCGGAGATGGCTGCCGCGATGCCAACGAGCGGAACTGCGAACAGCACGTTGGAAACACCATCGAGCACCATCCACGCAACGAGGACGGCACCCGATATGCCCAAGCCCGCAACCAAGCCCTTCGCGCCGAAGCGCTCAGACTGGGTCCTGAGACCCATCGCAAGGCACGCCACCCCAAGCATGGGGTACCGCGCCATCACGGCCACGGACAGCCCGATCCCTACGAACCACAGCCATCCGCCGTTTGGTCGCGAAGCGCGCTGCCGGGCGGGAACGATCTCGGTCCCATCTGATCCGGCTGCGCTATGCTGCCCGTCGAACATCATCATGAACGAGCAAACGGCCTGCTAGTCGCGGTTGCGGCCACCGCGGGAGGAAACCACGGGGACAGCGTACGGCAGAAGAGCCATCTCGCGGGCGCGCTTGATCGCGTTCGCGATGTCATGCTGGTGCTGCGTGCAAGCGCCAGTGACGCGGCGCGGCTTGATCTTGCCGCGGTCGGTCATGTACTTGCGAAGGAGCTGAGTATCCTTGTAGTCGATGTACTCAGTGTGCTCCTTGCAGAACTGGCAGTACTTACGACGCGGCTGACGTGTTGAATAATCATTAGCCATGTCAAAATACCTTTCGTTTGGCGCATCCGGCATAGCCGGAGCGCACTCGTGCAAACCAGGCGTCTACGCCTCTAGAACGGAATATCCTCGTCGTAGATATCCGCCGTCGGCGGAGCCTGGACAGGCGCCTGCGGGCGCGCCTGGGGCTGCTGGGCATAGCCTCCGCGCGGGGCCTGGGGCGCGTTGGAATACCCTCCGTCACCCTGCTGGGAACCCCTGCTCATGAACTCGATTTCATCGACGATGACCTCGAGCTTGCTGCGGCGCTGGCCGTCACGCTCCCAAGAGCTGTAACGGAGCTTCCCCTCAATCGCGACCTTGGAGCCTTTGCTGAGGTAGCGGCTCACCGCCTCCGCGCGCGCACCGAACATGGTGCAGTCCACGAAGTTGGGATAGTCTTCCCACTCGCCGGACTGGGGGTTGCGCCTGCGATCGTTCACCGCGACACCGAACGAGAGCACCTGGGTGCCGCCGCTCGTCATGCGAAGCTCCGGATCGCGGGTGAGGTTGCCGGAAATGTTAACTCGGTTAATGCTCATGCGTGCTCACTACCTCTCATGTACGGGCCGCGCCGAGCCGGCACGCGCCCGCTGGGCGCATCGCGCCCCTTCCATAGGCGATTTACTCCTGGTCGTCACGGCGCACGATCATGTGACGCTCCACCGCATCGGTAATGCGGAGAACGCGATCGAGCTCGGCGATCGACGCGGGATCTGCATGGAAGTTGATGAGGGTGTAGTCACCTTCGGTGAGATCGTTGATCTCGTAGGCGAGCTTGCGCTTGCCCCACTCGTCAACGTTGTCAACCTTGCCGTTACCGGCAGCAATCGTCACGTCGATACGCTTCATAACAGCAGCGCGAGTCTCGACATCAAGAGACGGGTTGACGAAGAACAGCAGTTCATAAGCCTTCATGTGGTCACCTCCTCTGGGCATAAGGCTCCGGGTCGTGAAGGTGCGCCCGGAGCAGGAAAGGACTCAGCTACTATAGCCGCTTCCTGCCGAAATCTCAAGAAGTCCGTGCTACACCCTCATGAGCTCCACATACACCCCGCGTCCGCCGCACGGCCGCCAGAAGCAACGTCGTGGGTTGCCGGAGGCCGCGCGGCACAGGGGCCGAGCTGGCGAGGCGAACGCTGCCCGCCCATCCATGCAAGCCAAGGTTCTCACGCGCATCTAAACAAATGCTGGCCGCGTTCGTTCAATAAGCAGAACATGCGCTGAGGCCCGGCCCGAAGGCATGCTGTTTTCCCAGCTAAACACGCTTAATCTATGCGCCACACACCGCAGCGAGCGCTCGCGCGGCACGGCAAAGCCCATTGTTTTCCCAAAAGTGATGCGCGGCCCGCATGGATGACGGACGGCGTGCGGCCTCGATTTGCGCTTGGTCCTTGCTGCGGACACGGGCCTCGATGGAGCCCCTCGATTGAACCCGAGCCTCAATCTGGAGCGGCTAGACCTCGTGCGGAACCCCGTCGGGCAGAGGATCGGACGAGAGCCCCCAGCGCCCCACGTCGAAGCGGCGAAACCACATTCCCGCTGCATGCGTTGCCACAAGTTGCATCGCGACCGAAAGCGCCGAGCCTATGAACGAGAAAGCCGTAGACAGCAGGAACCCGCCCGAGGCGTTCGTCGGGCTGAGCGTGAACAGGTGGCGCAGGAGATGCTCAGAATTAAAGACGAAGTAAAGTGCGCCATTATAGAACTCGAAATACGAGATGCCCACCGATGCGATGGCACCCATGATCGCCGCAGAAGCCCACGAATACATGAGCCCCGCTGCGCACCCAATGGCGGAAACCCCCACCAACCTCATGAAGCCGCCCGGGTCGCAAACGATCATCTGGGCCAAGCGGTCGAGCCGCCATCCAGCGGCGAAGCCATCGTATACGACTCCGCGCATCATCGCGGCAAGAATGAATCCGCCAAGGACGACCTGCCCCACGAGACTCGCCAGCGCACGCGGCGAGAACATGAAAAGATAGCGCCCCTCGCCCTGCCAGACGCCCCACGTGCCCGCCCCATCGAAACTGAGGGGAAGAAACGCCACGTGGTCAACGCCGAATAGCACCGAGAGAACCACCCCGCACGCAAGAGACATGCTCAAGAGGATAAGGTACGCCCATCCACCCGTCTTGAGCAGCTTGAGATAATCGATTCCCTGCCTGCGCGGGGCGCAGTCGACTCCCCATGCAGCAAGGCGCGCCCATTCGTACGCGTAGCCCAAAAGCGCGATGGTGCCAAGAAACGGCACCCACGACAAGAGCGCCAGAACCACGATCGGCTTATACCATCCGCGCTCTCCGGTGAGCATATTCCATGAAGCCACAAACCCCAGCCGACGATTCTGCATCCCCGATCTCTCCTACCGCCTATCGTCTCTGCGCCATGCGCACCGCGGTGAGTGCACCACGAAACCGCGCAGCACGATCCATTCATATACATCATGCATATAAAGTGTATCGGCTTCAGGGCAACACATGCAGGCACCCCGCGCGATTTGGTGTCAAACGGCAAAGATATAAGTGTTTGTTAAGCAAGATGGCAGTGCACAGCGTACCGGGCCCGTATGGCCGCCCACGCTTGAATGAGCCGGGCCAGCCTATCAGCAGAATCGGCTCGCCCTCGCACTGCGCTGCCACCGATCAGCTCGAGGTCGAGCGCCCACTAGCCTGCAACGGCGCCCTCTTCCCCGCGCTTGCACGAGCTGCACAAAATCCCCGTTTGCATTGTCGGAAAGATACGGTACAATTTCCTGTGCTGAACACGGAGAGTTGTCCGAGTGGCCGAAGGAGCACGATTGGAAATCGTGTAGGCGCCAAAAGCGTCTCCAGGGTTCAAATCCCTGACTCTCCGCCAGTTGCTTTCTCGCGGCGCGCCCTCTTCCTCGATGGCGCGCCGTTCACCCCATGCGGAGGGGTGGCAG
>NZ_CEWCAA010000010.1:0-54626 GCF_982429025.1 Enorma sp. | reverse complement strand
TGCGGGACTTGCTGCCGCATGGGAACTCGCGCGGCGCGGGGCGCAGGTGACGGTCGTTGAGCGCGACGACCGCGCCGGCGGGCTGCTCATGTACGGCATCCCCAACATGAAGCTTCCGAAAGACGTGGTCGAGCGCCGCGTGGCCCTTATGAACGAGCTCGGTATCGTGTTCCGCCTGGGGGTCGATGCCTCCGATCCGACGGTCGCCGCCGATCTGCGTTCCGAGTTCGATGCCGTGGTCGTGGCGGCGGGCGCTCGGGCTGCGCGCGGGCTTTCCGCCGAGCACATCGATGCACCGGGCGTCGTGTACGCCGTCGACTACCTGACCGCTGCAACGCGCGCCGTGCTCGAAGGCACCCCCGATGCGCCCGCTACACCTGCCATCTCGGCCGCTGGCTTGGATGTCGTGGTCATCGGCGGCGGCGATACGGGTAACGATTGCGTGGGCACCGCGGTGCGCCAGGGCGCCAAGAGCGTGCGCCAGCTCGAATTCATGCCCGCGCCGCCGGAGCGCCGCCTGCCGGGCAATCCTTGGCCTGAGTGGCCAAACGTCCGCAAGACGGATTACGGCCAGGAAGAGGCTATCGACCTCATGGGCGAAGAGATGCGCTCGTGGGGTGTCGACACTCTTGAGGTGCTGCTTGACGATGCGGGCGCCGCGCGCGGCTTGCGGGTCGTAGATCTCGATTGGACCGCAGGTAGGCCCGAGCGCCTTGCGGGGAGCGAGCGGGAGCTGCCCGCGCAGCTCGTCTTGATTGCCTGCGGCTTCACCGGTCCGGAGCGCGGCGTGTTCGATGCTTTCGGCGTGGCGATGCCCGCCCCGGGGGAGGGGCGCCCCTTGCCTCAGATGATGTCTGCCGAGAGCCATCGCTGCGAGCTTGTTGACGCTGTTTCGCCCGCCTCGGCTGCGGTCTATGTCGCCGGTGACGCTCGCAACGGCTCGTCTCTCGTCGTTTCTGCCATCGCGGATGCCCTCACATGTGTTGCCGAGGTTGCCGAGCATCTCGGCCTGTAACAGAATCGGCCTGGAGACATCTCGAACAGGGCCGCGCCTTGGCCTGGCGTCGTATTTGGCTCTGGCACCGGCCTGGGCTTGGTGCTGCGTTTGACCCTAGTGCCGTGTCCGAGCCACATGCTGTGCCTTGGCCTGTCATCGTGCCAGATGCGCGTGGTGCGCAGCGCAGCCATTTTCACTCGGCGATATCCGCCTGACAAAATGCAAGAAAAGATTGCAACGATTTGCAAGAAAAGGACTGGTTTTGAGCGCCCTGTCTTGCAGAATGTTGCAATCTTTTCTTGCAAAATGTACACGGCGGACGGCGCGGCGGGAGGCACGGGCGAAAGCCCGGACGGAGGCGCAGCGGCAAACGCGACGAGAAAACGTGCGCCGACTAGGGCCGCCTCGATCCGGTGCCGTGTTCAGTGACGCTTTACCTGATCCCAAGCATCGTGCCAGCGACGCGCCTCCACGTGGTCCCGGGGTATGCCAGCGCTTTCGAGCGCCCGACTTAGCCGGATGGGATGGAGAAGGTCCTGATAGGTGAACCGTAGGACCGGATGCCCCAACAAGGTCAGCCGGGATTCGCGCTGACGCTCGGCGACCAGCACCTCGATCGTGGTTCGACCGTTGAGCAGCTGAGGATCCCGGTACTTTCCCATGCCGTCGAACTCGCCGATGGTGCCACGCGGCCCGATCAGCTCCCAGAAAAAATCGACACGATAGGGATGCGCGGGATCGGTGGGGTTGGGGAACTCGACTTGAAGCTCCGGAATTTGGTAACCCTGCGCGATCAGGTAGGCGCGCACGCGGGATTCCCCGCCGTTTTCCGCGCGCCCGTCCGCGCAGGAAGCGATGAGGCGCGCCTGGGCGATGCCGGTGCGATCGTCGGCGATGGAGAGCCGGTCGAGAAGCTCCTCGTTGGTCGTGCCGCGCATGTGGAGGGCGGAGTCCGCGATGGCGAGCCCGTAGCTAAAGGGCGCCTCGCAGAGGCACTCGGCAACCGTTTGCCAAAAGGAGGTGACGTTCATGCCGTCGCGCAGCGCATAGTCGTCGCGGGAGGATGGCCTGCGTGCCCGGCAATGGGGCGCGTTCGGAGGACGGTCCGCGATGATGTGCAGCGCATCGACGAGCGCATGCGGAACATCGAGGCCCCATACGAGCGCCGCGCTGTACGAACGGAAGCGCCAGGTGGGATGCCGTGAGGCCTCCGCTCGCATGAGGTGGAGGGCTCGCTCTGCAGGATCGAGGCCGCTCCAGTATGCATCTCGCGCGTACAGGTTCTTCGCTGGCGAGGCAAGCTGCCCGCGGCTCGCCCGTCGCTTGAGCGCATCAGCATCTCCGTGGCTCGCCACGACAATCGTTCGCGAGGCTTCCGCGTCGTCGAGCAGCGCGTCGATTCGTCGCTGAACCGAAGCATGCAGACCGCCCACGGTCACTCACCCTGCGGTTGCGTGCCGACGTTCGCCGGCCTATCTCGTGTTTCATCTGGCGGAATGGTCGCAGTGCGCCGGTATCTTCCGTCGATGCCGATGATGTCGCGGACGAGGCGCAGGTAGAACGAAGCATGCTCCGCCTCGGGCTTGCGCACACGGTCTTCGGGATGGAAGAACCCGGGTCCATCGAGGGCGGTGTCTGCAGGTGCGGCGCGGTCGTAAAGCCTGGTGTTGGCTAGGGGAACCCAGAGCCCATCGACGCAGGCAATTCTCTCGCCAATGGTTCCGCTCCTCCAGCGGGCTCGTTTGCAGAGCTCGGGGTCGTAGACGTCGTAGCGTCGAGCGGTCTGGATATCTTCGAGCGCGGCCATGCCGCTGCACGTGTCCTTGTCGTGGATGATGAAGCGAGAGAAGATCTGCGTCTCGCAGATTTGCCGCACGTGGTCAAGGTGCAGGGCCTTCGCTCC
The DNA here is from genome assembly GCF_982429025.1 of Enorma sp. NCBI lineage: Bacteria > Bacillati > Actinomycetota > Coriobacteriia > Coriobacteriales > Coriobacteriaceae > Enorma > Enorma sp. The sequence continues at coordinate 51,726 of NZ_CEWCAA010000010.1, read as the reverse complement.
CGCCGGGGGATGGGCCGCATATTCCTCAAGGGGCGTTCTGTCGTTACGGAAGGGATATTCGAAGAGCATCCATTCCGTAAACATGACGTTGAAGGAATCCGGTTCGATGAAGGGAGGCATGTCATAGAGAAACGCGGGCTCCACGAACGAGATGAACGCACTGGCAGCGTCGGCCAGCAGTTCTTGCTTACGGATTGCCCAGTAGCGGGCCACGGCGTCGATATCACCCGCTACGCACGCCGCCTGCTTCTGCATGTCGCATCGCCCTGCAGTGGCATTGCTTGCTGTTCGTTTTTCGTCCATGGCTTGCTCCTCGTACCACCTCGATGCCGGTCCCGCGCGCAGATTCGCGCGTGATTGATCCCGCGTTGCAAAGGAATCGCATCGGGTTCACCGGCCTTGCATACCCATAGCTTCTATGAGGCAGGTGAACAAATGGCGCGGATGCTTCCTGCATTTTCTGAACACCGTCTGTGAAACAGCTGGTCCCGTGTGGCAAATCGCAAGGTTGCGCCATTGCGTCATGCGCAACAGTTGGTGCGTTGCCACTTCTCATCCATAGAAAAAGCAACGGAATGCGGAAAGCGGGTGGGTGCGGAAGTACTGGCGGGCGCGTCGTCACTGTGAGCGCGACACCGGGGGCGCGACGTGCGCGGCGGGCAAACGGAAAAGGCCGGCTCCGGAAGTTCCGGCGCCGGCTATGCTCGCGTCTCTGTTCGCGAATGCTGTTCTTCGAATGCTACGATTTGGTTTCCATGCGTGCGTGGCACTTAGGGCAGGTGACGATGATTTTCCCCTTGCCGCGGGGAACCGAGAGCATCGTCCCGCAGTTGGGGCACTTGAGGAAGGCCTTCGTCTTGCGTTCCTTCCACATCTTCTTGGCGGTGCGCGCCTGGCGCTTAAGCTGCTCGGCAGAACCCGCACCGCCGCGCGAAGAGCCGCCCCCACGGTATCCGCTGCCGGCGCCGCCGAAACGCTCCCCTACGATGGGAAGCTTGGCCATCATGCGGCGAAACGCTGCGTTCTCGCTATATCGAGCGTCTCGATTCTTGGAGAAGGAGCGCAGGAGGGCAACGATGAGGATAGCGAGTGCGACGATCGAGACGGCGCGCTGGTTGAATATGGTTCCAACAAGTGTAAGCACCACGCCAAGCGCGCCGAGGGCGCATGATAGGTCGTCGACGCCATAGCGATCCTTCATGAAATCTTGCATGCCGAGGGTTCCTCTCCAGTCTTGCTTCGCGTGTGTCAAGCACGCCCGCGCGTCGAGATGGGCGCGGGCGCGGCGTGTCTTGCTCTGTTCTACCCACGGGGCGGCAGATGAACCAAATCATAATAAAAAGCGATGCCTTCTACTGCGGGCCTGCCTTCCGGGGAAACCTGTCATGCGCCCGCCTCTGAGCGTGGCGTCTTGCCGCGCGCTCGCCCCCGAGAGGGGCGCTCTCCAGGGCCCCGCCCGCGTTGCCGTCTCTCGGCTACCGATTGAGCTTATCGATGATGCGCGCGATCTCTTCGAGTTTCTCTTCCTTTTCCTCGGGCGTGCCGCTTTCTGCTGCCGTGCGCACGCAGTGCTCGATATGAGCCTTGAGAACATCGGCGTTCACGCGCGCGAGCAGCGACTCGGTGGCCATGAGCTGGGTCGAGATGTCGATGCAATAGCGGTCTTGCTCGACCATGCGCATGATGCCGTCGATTTGCCCGCGCGCGGTTTTGAGCAGGCGGAGGGTTTTGTCGCGGTCGGCCTGCATTTAGGCGGCCTCAACGGAAAGAGCCTTGAACCCCGCCGCTACAACGGCGCCGGCGAGCGCCTCGGCTGCTACCTCGCCCTCAGTCTCGACCTGCACGGTGTTCGTCTCGTGGTCCGCATCGGCGTCGGTGACGCCTGCGACCTTCATGAGCTCGGTCTCGACGCTTGCGTCGCAGTGGCCGCAGTGAAGGCCTTCGGTCTTGATGATGTACTGCATGGTAACGTCCTTTCTCTTCAGTACGACACGACGATGAATAGTTCGTTCCACTTTTGGGAACTTCGTTTTGGGCGCGGCGCTGATACGAGCAGACAGCGTATCGGCGACCTTGGAAAACGTTCCTCTATCTGGCCGATACCGTCCCTCTCGTAAAAAGATATTCCCAAAAGTGAAACGAAGGTACCCAGAAGAGGCGTCTCGGGCGACGGGTTTCTCCCGCACGAGTTGCCAGTCCCCGTTCGAGACGGCAATCCGTGCAGCGGCGCTGCCTAGCGTCTCGCGATTGGCGCGATGCGGTCGGTCGCGCTCGGCTTGAACCCGCGTAGGCGAAGCGCGTTCGCGCAGACGCAGAGGCTCGAGAGGCTCATGGCTGCCGCGCCGAACATGGGTGAGAGCTGCCAGCCCAGCAGGGGGAAGAACCCGCCCGCCGCAAGCGGGATGCCGCAGGCATTGTAGAAGAGCGCCCAGAAGAGGTCCTGTTTGATGTTGCGGATCACCGCACGCGAGAGCTCGATCGCCCGCGCCACATCCATGAGGTCGCTCCTCATGAGCACCACGTCGGCGCCCTCCTTGGCGATGTCCGCCCCCGTTCCAATCGCGAGGCCCACATCGGCGCGGGCGAGCGCGGGGGAGTCGTTGATGCCGTCTCCCACCATGGCCACGCTGCGCCCCTCGTCTTGCAGGGCGCGCACATGGCGCTCCTTGTCGGCGGGCATGACGTCAGCCACCACATCTGAGACGCCCACGCTGCGCGCGATGGCGCCTGCCGTGAGGGCGTTGTCGCCGGTGAGCATGACCGTCTTGATGCCGAGGCCCTCGAGCGCGCGGATGGCAGCGGCGCTTGTGGGCTTGACCTCGTCGGCGACGGCGATGGTCCCCGCGAGCTGTCCGTTGCGGGCGAAGAAGAGCGGCGTCTTGCCGGCTCGCGCGAACTGCTCGAGCTGTTCTGTCGGCACCTCGATGCCCAGCTCTTCCATAAGGGCGGCGTTGCCGGCTGCGACGACACTCGCCCCTTCACGCGCCGTCACGCCGCGCCCGGGAAGCGCGGTGAAGTCCTCGACCGTGCGCGCCACGATGCCCATCTCGTCGGCGCGCGCCATGATGGCCTCGGCGAGAGGGTGCTCACTTTTCTTCTCGAGCGCCGCGGCGAGCTTCATGAGGGCCTTCTCGCTCATGGCGGGGGCGCCGTCTGGGCGCTCGGCGGGCAGGACGTCGGTTACCGCGGGCGCGCCCTTGGTGATGGTGCCCGTCTTATCGAGGACCACGGTGTCAACCCTTTGCAGCGTCTCGAGCGCCTCCGCGCTCTTGAATAGCACGCCCATCTCGGCGCCTTTGCCCGTGCCCACCATGATGGCGAGCGGCGTGGCGAGTCCGAGCGCGCACGGGCAGCTGATGACCACCACGGCAACGGCCGAGGTAAGCGCTTCGTTGGGATTGCCCGTGAGGGCGAGCCATGCGACGAAGGTGATTGCCGCGATGCCGAGGACCACGGGTACGAACACGCCGGCGACTTTGTCGGCCAGGCGCGCGATGGGCGCTTTGGTGGCGTTGGCGTCCTCGACGAGCTGGATGATGCGGGCTAGCGCCGTGTCTGCGCCCACACGGGTGGCTCGGAAGGTGAACGAGCCCGTGCGGTTGATGGTTGCTGCGTTCACCGTGTCGCCCGGCGCCTTCTCCACGGGTATCGATTCTCCCGTGAGCGCGCTCTCGTCTACCGCCGAGGACCCCTCGAGCACCACGCCGTCGACGGGCACTGCCTCGCCGGGACGCACGAGGATGGTCTGTCCGAGCTGGATCTCCTCAACGGCCACGGTGGCCTCGTTGCCCTCCTCGTCCACGATGGTGGCGGTTTTGGGTGCGAGGTCGATGAGCTTCTCGATGGCACCACCGGTTTTGGATTTGCTGCGCGTCTCCAGGTACTTGCCCACCGTGACGAGCGAGAGAATCGTTCCCGCGCTCTCGAAGTAGAGGTTGTCCATCGCCGTCGCATGCGCTGCGTGGAGCCCCGCGGACGTGCCTGCGGCAAGCTGGTCGGCCATGAGGAACATTGCGTAGACCGACCAAGCGATGCTCGCCGCGGCGCCGATGGCGATGAGCGTGTCCATGGTGGGGCCGCCGTGTGCCAATGATCTAAAGCCGTTCTCGAAGTAGGAGCGGTTCATGAAGACGATGGGAATGGTGAGCACGAGCTCGGTGAGGGCGAGCGTCATGCCGTGTGCGGGGTCGGTGAAGACCGCGGGCACCGGCCAGCCGAGCATGTGCCCCATACCGATGTAGAAGAGCGGAATCCAGAATGCGAGCGAGACGATGAGCCGCGTCTTCATGGCGCGCGCGGTGGCCTCGAGCTTCTTGGTGGGGGATTCGAGTCGAGCCGCGCGGGCGGGGGAGGTGCCGGCGGCGGCTGCGCTATCGGGGCCGGCTGCCTCCGCGACGGGCGTGGCGGAGTAGCCGGCGCGATCCACGGCGGTGCAGATGTCGTCGTCGGTGAGTGCGCTCTCGTCGAAATCGACGGTCATCGAGCCGGATAGCAGGTTGACGGCGACATTCGTCACGCCTGGTAGCTTTGAGACGGCTTTTTCCACATGGGTTTGGCATGCCGCGCAGGTCATGCCTCCCACGTCAAATGCTTCATGTGCCATGGGGCGTCCCTTCAATTGAGGTATGTTATCCATGTCATACTCTTTATACACCTATACCCCCTGGGGGTGTCAAGCACTAGGGGACAACCGCTTTCTCAGCTGCCGGTACAACGCTCGCCCCGCCATGCTGCTATGGTCTTCACATGTGGCGATCTGGTTTTCGCGCCGCGCGGCCGTCTCGCCCCCTATACTTGCCTGCGGCGAACCTGCTCCATCGCAGATTACGGTGCGACCGCATCCACGCACCCTGCGATTCGCCCGATTGATACAACATCTGCTACCGACGCGCCCATGCGCCGTTGCCCGTTCGGCGCTCTGCCCGCGCCGTCCATGCGGCGTCGTACATGGCGCATAGAATGGACATACAACATGGATTCAAGTAACGCAGCCGAGGTTCTCGGCTTCGATAGTCTCGGCCTTTCGGACGAGGTGCTCGCCGCCGTGCGTGATCTCGGCTATACCGAGCCCACTCCGGTGCAGGCGGCGGCAATTCCCGAGGTGCTCGCTGGCCGCGATCTCCTTGCCGCTGCGCAGACGGGTACGGGTAAAACTGCGGCGTTCCTGCTTCCGACCATGTGCCGCCTGGGCCATGTGGCTCCGCGCGGCGAGCGCCGTCGGCGTGCTCGCGGTCGCGGGCCGCTCATGCTCGTGGTGACGCCAACGCGCGAGCTTGCCCAGCAGATTGAAGATGTTTGCGCACGCGTGGCCGAGCATACGGGGCATATCGCGGTAACCGTCGTGGGAGGCGTTGGCTACAACCCTCAGAGGAGCGCCCTCAAAAACGGTTGCGACATCCTCGTGGCCACGCCGGGGCGTCTCGTCGACCTTCTCGGCGAGGGGAGCTGCAGCCTAAGCGAGGTGCAGGTACTCGTGCTTGACGAGGCCGATCGCATGCTCGACATGGGGTTCCTTCCCGATATGCGCAAGATCGTGGGGGCCACGCCGGACGATCGCCAAACCCTGCTCTTCTCTGCCACGTTGGACGAGAAGGCCGTGGGTGCGGTAACCGACCTCGTGCGCGACCCTGCGCGCGTGGAGATCGCGCCGCCGCGCAGCACTGCCGACACGGTGGATCAGTACGTGCTGCCCGTATCCTCCGAAGCGAAAAACGCCCTGCTTGCGAACGTTCTCAAGCGCGAGGGGCCGGAGCGCGTGATCGTGTTCATGCGCACCAAGCATCGCGCGGACGGCTGCTGCCGGCGCCTCGCCCGTGCAGGCATCAAGGCGGCGCCCATCCATGGCAACCGTACCCAGGCGCAGCGCGAGCGCGCACTCAAGGCGTTCCGCGATGGCGAGGTCGATGTGCTCGTGGCGACCGACGTGCTCGCGCGCGGTATCGACATCACCGACGTTCGCTATGTGGTGAATTTTGACGTGCCGAGCGAGCCGACCGACTACATCCACCGTATCGGTAGGACCGGTCGCGCCGGTGAGGTTGGTTGGGCGCTTACGTTCGTGACGGAGCTCGATGTAGAGGAGTTCTTCGACATCGAAGCGCTCATGGGAAAGACGGCAGACCTCTACGACGCCGATGGGCTCGAGCTGGGCGCTCATCCGCCCGTCATCGATCCCGGTCGCGTGCCGGCTTCGCGCGCCAAGAAGAAGACGAAGCGCGGCAAGTCGACATCCAAGAAGAAGCGCTCCAGCACGGGTTCGCACGGTTCCGCTCGGCGCGGCGCGCACGGCCGCACTGCCCCGGGCAGTTCGGATGCGAGCGGCGAGGGCGTGCAGCGGGATGGCTCTAGGTCAAAGGTTGCCGCCCCCGCCGCGGGTGCGGACGAGAAGGCACCGCGTCCAGCCCGTCCCAAACGCTCTGGTAGAGCGCGCGTGCGCTCGAACGATGAGGATTCCGAACGGCGAGGGCGCGATGAGAAGCTCGTCCATGACGAGCCGCGCAGCACCCGGGCGAATCGTTCGGGCCGGGGCGCTCGCACCAACCGACAAAGCGGCGCCGGTGCTGGCGAGGCGATGACCAAGAAGAGTCGCGGCGGCAGGGCCCGCGGCGCGCAGCGAGGCGCCTCGTCGCGCGATGCGCTCTCCCACGATTGGCGTAACAGCGATTTTCCCGATGAGCGTCGGGGTCGCGGCGGCAGGGGTGGCCATGCGGCGGGTACCGTCTCTCGTTCGGGCCGCATGGGTAAGCCCGCGGGCCATTCGCGCCGTCCCGGCGATTTTGGCGGCCGACGGAAGTAGGGACGGCCCGGAAGCAGCGACGGGGTGCGGCTAGTCTAAGTTGCCGCGACAAAGTGCGGGCGGCCTGCATACCGTGACGATGTGCGAACACCTTGGTTGCGGCGATGGGATGGTCCGGAAGCAGCAACGGAGTGCAGGAAGGTGCACCCCGTGGGCTCATGCCACGTAAGTGCCCCGCGGACTGCGGGTCCTAGAGCCAGCTTCCGCTGCGAATCAGCTTGCTTGGGCGCACGCTTCGACAAATCGGTTGAAGAGGCGCGCCATGGGCTCTTTGCTCGCATGGTATTCCGGGTGCCATTGCACGCCCAGCATAAAGGGGGCATCGGGGCGCTCGATGGCCTCGATTACGCCGTCGGGCGCGATGGCGCTCGCGGTGTAGCCCGCGCCGAGGTCTCGAATCGCCTGATGGTGGAGAGAATTCACGGCGAGCTCGCTCTCGCCGAGGATACCTCCCAACACGCTTCCGCCTTTGATCTCGACCGTGTGCGAAATTCGCCCATCCATATATTCGTTATGGACGATAGCGAGGGCCCCAGAGGCCGGTGCGTGCTGCGCATCGAGGTCATGGTAGAGCGTGCCCCCGTGAGCGATGTTCATGATCTGCGCGCCGCGACATATGCCGAGAATCGGCAGCCCTCGCTGCTCTGCGCTGGATAAGAGGTGGAGTTCCGCGGCGTCGCGTAGGGGAGTCGTTTCGCCTACCAGCCGTTCCCCTGATAACGCTTCGACCCCGCATCGCTCGAGCGCGCTTCTATAGCGAGCGGGTTCTATATCTGCTCCGCCTGTGAGCATAAGGCCGTCGGCGCGGTCAAGATACTCATCGTATACATCGGAGTGTTCCGTTAGAGGAAGCACGACGGGTAAGCCGCCCGCTCGCACGATGGCGTCGGCATAGTTCTCGCACAAGCGAAAGGCAGTTTCGCCAAGATACGTGGTGAGCGATGCCGTTGCGAGAATAAGGGGGCGATGCGCCATGGGGCTCCTTCGAGAGCATGGCTCGCAACGGCGCGGTGCGTGCCGCTGTGGGCCATGGGGTTAATCGACAAAACTTGGCTCAAAGGACTGCTTTTTCGAGCGCCTATGAAGTATAGACGCTTTTCCGTATCTCAAAACCCCAGCTCAGAGATTTGCCGAAAAACGAGCTGCTCGGGGTGCCTGGCAAAATTCGATCCTTTGAGACAAGTTTTGCATTGAACAGTTCGCGTTGCCCTTGCGCGGGCGCTCCAGGTGCGTTAATCTATCAACGGGGTATAACTTAGTAATACTTAGTAATACCACGAAGCAACATCACACCAAGCCTGGGCGCGCGGCATGGGCCGAGTTAGGTCATTGGTAGTGCGACATCGGCACATGCCGCGCGCCCAGGTAAACGCACTCGTTCGTTCCACCGAGGTACGACCATGGCAGATCACATGACCCCGGTCGTCGCGAAGGTGCTGCCTGAAGAGAAGGCAGCCTTCGCGGCGGCAACGCAGCGCGTGGGCACCACGCCCTCGAATGCCATACGAATGTTCATCGCCGCCTTCAACCGGTGTGGCACCTTTCCCTTCGACATCTCGCCCACGGGGGCCTTCGGCCCGGGGGACGGGTCTGCAAACGTTTCGACAACTGATTGATCCCCGGCGCCCATCCCCTTCGGATGCGCTACGATGGCATGCGTCATATGGGCGACGCGCGGAATCGCGCCGGAAGGGTGCCGGTACATGGAGCGAGCGAAGCAGACCTCCGAATCGATCGAACTCGGAATCGTGCTTGCCCTCGCGGGCGGGTTCATGGATGCGTATTCCTACGTTGCGCGCGACGGCGTGTTCGCCAACGCCCAGACGGGCAACATCCTGCTCACCGGCGTCCACATCTCAGAGGGCGACTACGCGCTGGCGCTCAGGTTCCTGGCCCCCGTGCTGTGCTTCTCGCTCGGCATCATGCTGAGCGACCTCGTGCACGAGCGCTTCTCGAGCCGGATCCACTGGCGCCAGGTGACGGTGCTCGTGGAAGCGCTCATCTTGCTCGGCGTGAGCTTCGTCCCCGGCGACCTCAACATCCTGGCGAACAGCCTGACGTCGCTCGCCTGCGGCATGCAGGTCGAGTCGTTCCGCAAGATCCACGGGCACGGCATCGCGACGACGATGTGCATCGGCAACCTGCGCTCGGCGCTGCAGAGCGTCGACGACTACATCGTCACGCACAAGCGGGGGTTCCTGGAGAACGGGGTGCTCTACTTCGGCGTGATCCTCTGCTTCGTGATCGGCGCGATCTTGGGCAACTGGTTCATCGACCTGCTCTCGCTGCGCGCGATCGCGGTGTGCGCAGCGCTCCACTTCCTGGCGTTCCTCCTCATGTTCATAGACCGCGAGCGGCCCGGGGCCTAGGCGCCCGCCGCGCAGAGGATGCGCCCGCCGCCCAGCACGACGTCCCCGTCGTAGAGCACGACCGCCTGCCCGGGCGCGACGGCGCGCTGGGGCTCGTCGAAATCGATGCGGAGCGCCTCCCCGCGGACGGGCACGGGCCCCGCCGCGCATTCGGGGGGCAGCGCCCGCCGCACGCGGACCGCCTGGTCGGCCTGGTGGTAGCGGATGCGCGCGGCCGCGCGGAGCGGCGCCGCGTCGAGCCGGGCCTCCGTGTCGGGCGCGGGGGCCGACCAGGTCCAGCTGTCGGCGATGAGCGCGCCCGACATCAGGTCGGCCTCGTCGCCCAGGGTTACGGTGTTGGCTCGCGCGTCGATGCCTGTTACATAGAGCGGCCGCGCTGCCGCCACACCAAGGCCCTTGCGCTGGCCCACGGTGTAGCGGATGGCGCCATGATGAGTGCCCAGCACCGATCCGCTCGTATCGACGATATCTCCGTCGGGAAGCGCCTGGCCCCTACGGCGCTCGATGAACGTGGCGAAGTCGTTGTCGGGAACGAAGCAGATGCCTTGGCTATCCCGCTTCGCCGCGTTCTCGAAGCCGTGCTCGCGCGCGATGCGGCGCACGTCGCCCTGTTTCGTGAGCCCGCCCAGGGGGAACAGCACATGAGCGAGCTCCTCCTGCGTGAGCCCATAGAGGAAGTAGCTCTGGTCCTTGCTTCGGTCGACGGCCTTCATAAGGGCGAAGGAGCCGCTTTCCAGCTGCTCAACGCGCGCATAATGCCCCGTTGCCAGATACTCGCACCCGAGTTCGCGGGCATGGGCGAGCAGGGCGCCGAACTTGATGCGCTGGTTGCAGATGGCACAGGGGTTGGGCGTGGTGCCCAGCTCATAGGCGCGGCAAAACGCCTCGATCACGTCGCGTTCGAACGCGTCGCGGCAGTCGAGCACCGTGAACGGTATGCCGAGCCGATGCGCCACGGCACGCGCGTCCTCGATATCGGCGAGGTTGCCGCATGCGCGCGCGGGGTCGCGTCCCGAGGTCTCGGCGTCGTAGAGACGCATCGTGACGCCGATGCAGTCGTGGCCGGCCGAAGACAGCAGGTAGGCGGTAACGCTTGAATCGCCCCCGCCGCTCATGGCGATGAGAACCCGCGTGCCCACGGCGGCCTACGCAAACATAGGGGTCGAGAGGTAGCGCTCGCCCGTGTCTACAAGGAACGCCACGATGGTCTTGCCCTCGTTTTCCGGGCGGCGGGCAAGTTTGAGTGCGGCCCAGGTGGCGGCGCCAGACGAGATGCCCACGAGCAGCCCCTCCTCAGCGCCGAGGCGGCGGCCCACGGCGTAGGAATCCTCGGTGGTAACGGTCATCACCTTGTCATAGACGTGCGTGTCGAGCACCTCGGGCACAAACCCCGCGCCGATGCCCTGGATACCGTGGGGGCCGGGCTTGCCGCCCGAGAGCACGGGGGAGTCGGCGGGCTCCACGGCGACGAGCTCGATTGCAGGGTTCTGCTCCTTAAGGTAGCCGCCCGCGCCCGTGATGGCGCCTCCCGTGCCCACGCCGGCGACGAAGATGTCGACGCTGCCGTCGGTGTCGTCCCAGATCTCGGGGCCGGTGGTGGCGCGGTGGATGGCGGGGTTCGCGGGGTTCACGAACTGGCCTGCGATGATGCTCTTCGGCGTGGCGCTCTGGAGCTCGTTTGCGCGCTCGATGGCTCCCGCCATGCCTTTGGCCCCCGGGGTGAGCACGAGCTCGGCGCCGTAGGCGCGCACAAGCTGGCGACGCTCGACGCTCATAGTCTCGGGCATGACGATGATGGCGCGGTAGCCGCGAGCGGCTGCCACGGCAGCGAGTCCGACACCGGTGTTGCCCGAGGTGGGCTCGATGATGGTATAGCCCTCATGCGGGCGGATGGCACCTTCGCGCTCAGCTGTTTCGATCATCGAGAGCGCGACGCGGTCCTTGGCAGAGCCGGCCGGGTTCGAGCGCTCGAGCTTGACGAGCACACGCGCCTTGAGGCCGTCCGTGCGCTCGATGTTGCTGAGCTCCAGCAGCGGGGTGTGGCCGATCAGCTGGTCGATGGAGGTGAAGATGTTTGCCATGATTGGTCTCCTTCTCGCGCGGCTTCGAATGCCGACGCGGTGTTGCTGGTCGAATATCGATATTGTAGACACGAGCTGCCACGATCGCGAGGCCGCGTCGCGTGTCTCTGGGAAGTTCGTTCCACTTTTGGGAACTTGTTTCTCGGCTTGGCCGTGTGTGGCAATGCTCCTTCAATGGGTACCTGCGGTTTTGTGAGTTGCGTATCCCGGTGTGGTGGCCGGGCGGCAAAAGATATTCCCAAAAGTGGAACGAATAAAGCGGTAGTCGCTTGGCGCGCGCTCTGGCAGGGTGAATGAGGCGGTAGCAAGGTAAGATGACGACAGCGTAGCCCGTGCCATCTGTGGTCGCGAAGCCCCCTCCGCCCGGCTCGTGCGACGGGTGGGCGCGGGCCCGATGGGGCGTGAGGCTAGTGCTTCTTCACGCCCAAGATAGTACACATGATGCTCACGATGATCGCGCCAACGAATGCCGAAACGAAGTTGGCGGCCACGATACCCGAGCCGAGCAGGTTGAGCGAAAGCGAGCTTGCAAGCTGGAGCATGAGGCCGTTCACCATAAGCTGGAAGAGCCCGAGCGTGATGATGGTGAGCGGGAGCGCGAGCACCGTGAAGATGGGCTTCACGAGCGAATTGACGAGCGAGAGGAAAAGTCCGGTGAATATGTAGCACAGCCAGGGCTCGACGGTGCCCAGGACGAAGATGCCCGGGACGAACCAATCGGCGATCGCGATGGCGATCGAGGTGAAGAGCCAGTTGAGCAGGAAGGTCATGGGAGGCCTTTCGGGAGCGCGCTGTGTGGGCCGGTTCGTTGCGACATGCGGTTACGGCGCGGAGTCTTGTCTTGCGGTTCGCGAGTTCGCCGGGCGCGCGCTTGCGGTTCCGCCGGGTTCGCGAAGTTTCGACCGATTATGCCCCAACTGGGATCACATATTTCCGATGGGCGGAGTATGTGAAGAGTTGAAGGATGGCGAGGTGCCCACACGGTTGATGGAAGCTGGTGCGACGCAGCCGGCGATGTACCCGTATGATGCCTCTGAAGTGCGGCGCTTTAGCGAAGTGGTGTGGTACACTGCGACGTGCGCCAGCGTGCGACCATTATCGCCAGGGCGCGTTGCAGAGCGCATACACAAACGGGGCGAACGGGGGCGGTGCCGCATGAATATCGAGAAGATGTATGAACGTGAAGATGTCGAGCAGCTGGTACGCGCATTTTCTATGCTGCACGGCGAGGCGGACATCAAGGCGTTTCTAACCGATCTGCTCACCCCGCGCGAGATCTGCGATTTGGCGCAGCGCCTGCAGGTGGCGCGCTGCCTCGACGAGGGCGAGCCCTACGTGCAGGTGCAGGCGCGCACCGGCGCGTCATCGACCACGGTGAGCCGCGTGTCGAAGGCGCTCAATGGCGAGTACGGCGGCTATCGCAGGCTCCTGATTCGTTTGGAGGACGAGAGGTAGACAAGGGATGGAGACCGTTGTTCTTGAGGCTGTTACGTCTGAAACCGTGAGCGCGCTCGCTGAGCTCGCCCACGAGATCTGGTTTGAGTACTGGCCGTCGCTCATCGGAGCGGACCAGACGTCATATATGGTCGATCGGTTCCAGTCGCTGCCGGCGATCGAGCGCGACATGCGCGATCATGCCTACGAGTATTGGTTCGTGCGCGCCGTGGACGACGGGCGCATCGTGGGATATACGGGCGGGCATGTCGAGCCCGAGACCAACCGATTCTTTATCTCCAAGATCTATCTTCTGGCATCGGAACGCGGAAAGCATTTTGCGAGCGCCGTGATCTCCTTCTATGAGCGACTTTGCCGCGAGCGCGGCCTCTCTGCCATGTATCTCACCGTCAACAAGGGTAACGACCTGGGCGTTCGCGCATATCGTGGCAACGGCTTCTCTGTTATCGATGCCGTCGAGACCGATATCGGTCAAGGGTTCATCATGGACGATTACATCATGGAGAAGCGCGTGAAATAAGGGCTTGCCCTGCGACCTCGGTGCATCAGCACCATGAAGAGTGGAATCGCTTTGTTCTGTTAGCTAAACGGCGTTCGGCCACCGCGCATCGGGGGCGAAGGCGGCAGAGCGGGGGCTTCTGGTATCTTCCATAGGTCAAGATATACAAACATATGTTCGCTATTCATGCTATAATCGCCTTAACGAGCGGGCGGTGCCCTCCGAGTCCAACGGGGTAGATGGAGGGATCCCTTGAGCAAGCTCACCCAGCTGCTGCTCGCGGCGGCTGTTCTGGTAGCGCTGATTCTGTTGGCCTACGAGATGCTGCTCGGCTAGGCCGGGCACGGGGTGATGCTTGACGCAAAAGGGAACAGCCGCCTTGGTGGAGACGGCTGTTCGGCGTGGGCATTACCCCACCACAACGTTTTCACAGGAGAGCTTAAAACCTTCTGCTCGCTACGAGTATACCCCAACGCGGCGTCCCCTGAACCGCACCCCGTTCGCCGCAGGGGCATACTCGGCCAAAAGCCATGCTCCTGGCATTGCTCCGCCACGCTTCTGAAGGAGAGGTTGCTTGTAGGGAATGCCGGGACCGCCGCTTTTTGTCCGCATGGGCGTGTAGGATATGATGCGAAGACGTTGAACGGAGGGCCATGTCCATCCAAATCGATCGCATTCCCTTGTCGGTGCAGCTCGGCGTGGAAGAGCTGAGGGCGCTTGAGGGGTTATTGGAGAGCTCTGGCCGCGTGACGCTTATCGTGCCCGATTTCGGCGTGCGCGACGCGTGTCGCCACGCGCTCGCCGATGCCGGTTGCGGCGTTGGCATCGACGTCACGACTCCCGACGGATGGATTCAGTCGCTGTGGGAGCTCATGGGCGACGGCAGGCGCATCGTATCGGGCGCGCAGCGCCGTTTGCTCGCGACCCGTTCCCTTCTATGCGACCGCGAAGAAGTGAGCATGCGGGGCGAGGGGGCCGCTTCCGTGGGGAGCGCGTGTGGCGAGGGGATGGCTTCCGCGAGGGGTGCGCAGAGCGAGGTTTCAGCTCCTGTGGAGCATGCGGCGGAGGACTTCTGCACCCCCGGCATGATCAAGATGATCGCCCGCGCGGCGCGCCTCTATCTTCCTTACATCGAACGTCGCGCCGATCGTGCGACCTGCTCGGCTTCTGAGCGGCGTATCGTTCGCGCCCTCGAGCGCTACGCTCGCTCTCTGCAAGATTTGGGGCTTATCGAAGGGTCTTCGGCTGCGGCCGTGCTTTCCGAGGGGCTTGCGGAGCGCCTGCCGGCCTGCGCGGGCGCCGTTGTGCTGCGCGGCGTCCACGAACTCCCGGAATATCTGCTTGAGCTCATCGGTGCCGTTGCTTCGGGCGGAGCGGTGCGCATAGTGCTCGAGCTCGAGGCGGCATCCGAGGCCGAGGCGCTCGCCCAGAGGTTCGGCGTTGCCGCCCACGGCGTGGCAGCTCTGGCCCAGCTGAGTGCGGGGGACGCCTCGCGCCCCGGTATCCCCTTGCGATTCGCTGAGGTCTGCGGGCCCTCGGCGCGCGAGGCAGCGTACGGCCTGATCGTCTCTGCAGCGGCACGCGAGGCAAGAGGCGCCGAGAGCGCCTGTCCAGCGCCCGCTGTGGCGGTTGCCGCTCCCGATCCCGCCGGCATGTTCCGTGACCTTGCTCCGCGTCTTGCTGCTCAGGGGATTGCGTCCTCGCTCGAGGTCCGGCTGGCGTTTCGCGATACGCGCGCCGGCCAGGCCGTCGCGGCGCTCTCCGATTTTCTCGAGCGCGTGAACGGCGAGGAGGCGAGTGCGTGGTGGCCTGCTCCCGAGATTCCCGACTGGATTCGCTCTCCGTTTTCGGGCCTTGCCTCGGGTGCGCCCCGTATCGCCCGCATGCTCGATACGCGCCTGCGCAAGACGCGCAGCCTCACCAGGAAAACGCTCATGCGCGAACTCGATAGCCTCCAGAGCCGTGAGCTCAACCGCGAGCGCGAGCTTGCGGAGCGCAGCGGGCGCGAGCGGCGGCCCATCGCGGTCAAAGCCGTTGTCGATGCGCTCGACGACGGCGCATACTCTCGTGCGTTCCAGCTCATGGCGGCCTGTGCCTCGTCGGCGCCTCTTGCCGCCTTTGGGACGGAGGGGCTCGCCGCCAAGCAGATGGAGCTCGCGGCGCTCGAGGCTGCCCAGGCTTTCATGGACGAGGCGCGCGAGCTCGGCGTCGCTGAGTCTCAGGCGTACCTTGCCTTGCCCGAGCTTACCGTTCGCTATGCGCAGCAGTTGGCTCCGCGGAGCTCCGAGGGCGAATTCCCGGACGGTTCATGTGCTTCACAGGCGCAGCCGACCGTGGCTTTTCGCTCGCTGGATGCGCTGGCGTCCTCTACCCCCGCATCGAGTGCGGTCGCATTCCTGCTCGATGCGGATGCTTCGTCCTATCCTTTGGCGGAGCGCGATACGCCCTTGACGCTGCTTGCCGAGAAGCTGGAGTGTACTGGCATCTCCGCGCAGCCCGCTGAGCGCCAACGCGTGCGGTTCCGTCATGCCGCGGAATCCGCTCAGGTTGCCGTATTCGGCTATGTTGCGAACGACCGGCAAGCGGAGGAGCGCTACCCGGCGCTCGCCTATGCCGAGGCCAAGGCTGCGGCGGGCGAGAGGGGGCAAGGTGCCTGCGTGCTCGGCCTTCCCCTTGCCATCGAGGGCGCTGCGGCCGCGCTCGACGGGACGCCTGCTCCGTGCGCCGCTGCCATACGCGCGCTCGACGCGCTTGATTGCACGCTGGGCAAGCTGCCCAACGAGGGGGCTTTGTTTGCCAATCTCGACCTCGCCGGGGGCGTGGGCGCCCGCCGCGATGCAGTTGGCGCAGCGGGCGAGCATTCCTTGGCCCCAGAGCTCAACCGCTTCCTGCTTTTGCCCGAGCGGAGCCTCGGCTCGCGCACGGTGCCGCGCACGCTTTCCGCCTCGCAGATCGAGAACTACCTGGCGTGCCCCTACCGCTGGCTCGTGAGCAACCGCGCCGCCACCCGGCGCCTCGATGTGGGCTTCGGCCCCATCGAGATGGGTAACTTCGTGCACGATGTCATGCAGCGCTTCCACGAACGGCTCATCGACGAGGGCCTCATGCGCGTGCGGCCTGAGACCGTGGACGCCTGCCTCATCCAGATGGACCAGGCGTTCATCGAGATACGTGCGGACCACCTGCGCGGCAAGTACACGCATGGGAAATATGCGCGCGAAGAGCGGCCCCGCGCCATTCGCGGGCCGCTTGTCCCGCTCGACGAACTCGAGCGCAACCGGCTGGACGCAATGCTTTCCAAGCTGCATGAAGTCGTGCGCTACGAGGCGGACATGCTCTCCATCTTCACTCCCTCGCAGTTTGAGTATTCCTTCGACAAAGAGGGCGTGACCTATGCGGGCCGTGCGCTCGGCGGCCGTATCGACCGAATCGACACGGCAGAGGATGCCGGGTTCGGGGAGCGCTTCGTGGTGATCGATTACAAGAACCGAGCCTCCGTGCGCGAGCTTGGATGCCCCGATCCCACCATGATGCTCGACGAAGGGGAAGAGCTGCCGCAGGGATGGCTGCCGGGCCGCGACGCGGATCGCGCCCCCAAGGTCCAGACCCTTATCTATGCCCAGGCCCTGGAACACCTGGGGGCGGGTTCGGCGCAGGGTGCCGTCTACTTCGCAACGCGCGGTCCCGAGGTCGCTGGCGCGGTGGCAGATTCCCTTACCGCCTCTGAGCCCCCGGCCTTCCCGCACGATGCCGTCTCGGGCTATCCCGGCGTCAAGCCCCCGCGTTCACGTACCGCGAAGCACGATGGCTTCCTCAAGTTCAAGACGCTGCTCGATACGGTGGAGGAGGGGGTTGCCCGTGAGCTCGATGCGCTCGAGGCGGGCGCCATCGCCCCGCGCCCCGCGGCCGACTCCTGTTCGTTCTGTCCGCTCACGATGTGCGAAAAGAGGCGCTGATGGCACGGGTAACCCTTGAGGCAAAGCAGGAGCGCATCGTGCGTGCGCTCGAAGGGCCGCTCTTCGTTTCGGCGGGCGCCGGTTCCGGCAAGACCTTCACGCTCACCCAGCGCGTGCTCTATGCGCTCAAGCCGGGCTCCAAGCCGCGCGACCAATGGGCAGATCCCGATCGGCCCGAAGCCTTTCTCGATAGCATCGACCAGGTGCTTGCCATCACGTTCACGGACAAGGCGGCGACCGAGCTCAAGGAGCGCATCCGTTCGGCGCTTCGCGAGGAGGGCCTCGATGCCGAGGCCGAGAAGGTCGATAATGCGTGGATTTCGACCATCCATGGCATGTGCTCGCGCATCATCCGGGCCCATGCGCTCGATCTTGGCGTCGACCCCGCTTTCACGGTCGCGGGCTATGCAGACGATCTCAAGCGCCTCGCCGTCGAGCACGTGCTGAGGCGCGTGACGGCGGAAGATGTCGGCGGCACAGGGCCCTTCGACGAGCTGCTCGAGGCATTTGAACTTGAGTCGCAAGATGGGTCGATGAGCCTTTCGAGCTTGCTCTCCATCCTCGTTGCCATCCTCTCGAAGGTGTCGACGCTCATCGGTGGGCTTGAGGCGTTCGAGCAGGTGAAGGCGCATCCGTCGCATATCTATCTGTATGAAGCCTATCGAGATATTGCCGACACCCCGTCCTATGCGAATTGCGCCGCAGCGCGCTCTGCCGTCGAGGCGCTCGACGCCTATCTCGCATCCCCGCGCGATCTGTCGGCGCTCCGTGCTTGCTACGCCGCATGCGGCGAGCTCTCCAAGCAGGTGCGCGGCATGGGCAAAGACGAGAAGAGCTTCGTCGATGCGGTCCGTTCGGCGCGTCCGGCATTTTTCGCCGAATCCTACCTCGCCTTGCGTGCGGGCGCACTCGATGAGCTCATGCCGCTCGCGGCAGAGGTCGATGCCGAATATCGCGCGCTCAAACATGATCGGTCGGTGCTCGATAACGACGACCTGCTCACGCTCGCCTACGAGGCGCTCAAGAACGACCCGCGCGTACAGGCTGAGTTTTCCGGCAAGTTCAAGATGGTGATGGTCGACGAGTTCCAAGATACCGCCCAGCAGCAGGTGGAGCTCGTGAGCTTGCTCTGCAGCCCCGATGCACGCGAGCTCTGCACGGTGGGCGATGCCCAGCAGTCCATCTACCGGTTCCGCGGCGCAGATGTCTCGGTGTTTCGAAATAAGAAGGGCGATATCGAGGCCTCGGGCAACGGCACCGTGTGCAGCCTCGATGTCAATTACCGCAGCCATGCGGACATCCTCTCCTATGCCGACCGCATCTTCGGGGGCGAGGGCGCAAACCCGCTTGGCAGGGACTTCCTGCACCTCGACTCCTGCGGTGAGGAAACGCGCCGCGGCGCGCGCAAGGTGGGCCCGGGCACCTCTCGTCGGCAGGCGGTCCTCGTGTGCGGCGGCACCGCCGACACGCGCGCCGAGGCGAAAGCGGCTGCGGTGGCAGCGCGTCTTAAGCGGTTGCACGACGAAGAAGGTTTCGCCCCGAGCGACATGGTCATTCTCATGGCACGCCTCACCAAGGCGAGCACGTACGCCCAGGCGGTGCGCGCCGCGGGCATGCCCTGCGTGGTCTCGGGCGGCACCTCGGTGTTCCGCAGAGCGCCCGAGGTGGGGATCATCGGTGCGCTCCTCGCGTTTCTCGCCAATCCCGACGATGGCGAGAACGGCATCACGCCACTTGTCACCTCGCCGATGTTCAACCTGGGCGCGACTGAGCTTTTGGCGCTGTCCACCTGTGTTAATGCCGAGACGGGCATAACCGACACGCGCTCCATTACCGGCGAGGTGCTCTTGCTCGCTCCCATCATGGAGGAATTCGGGCAGCTGCCCGTGCTCGACCGCATGCGCGAGGTGCTGCTGCGCGCCGCCTCGCGAGCCGGTCGCGACCGCACGTCCGAGATCGTGCGCGACGCGGTGGCGGATTCGGGCTGGCTCGACCGCCTGGAGAAGGGCGGCGCCCAGGAGCATGCCGTGGCGGCGAACGTGCTCAAGGCGCTCGCGATCGTGGCGGAAGAGGAGGAGGGCCGCGCCTTCGCCCCGCGCCTCGTCGCACGGGCCTTCGCGGACCACATCGCCCACGTCAAAGAATCTCCCGCAGCGCTTTCCGGAGCGGGTGAGGACGCGGTGCGCATCATGACGGTGCATGCTTCGAAGGGGCTCGAGTTCCCGGTGGTCGCGGTGGCTGAGTGCGACGGCATCCGATCGAACGGCGATCGCATCCAGTTCTGCGACCGCACCGGCACGACGCTTTGGTCGGCGCTGCCCAACCGCTTCGAACCTGCCTCGGACAAAGACTTGCTCAAGTTGCCCGCGCTCGATTCCGATGAAGACGCCGCGCCGGCGGGGGAGGGTGCTGTGCCTTCCCGTGCCTCGGAGGCATTCGTCTTCATGCGGGATGAGCGTAACGCCCTGGACTACGAGGAGGCGGCGCGCCTCCTGTACGTCGCCATCACGCGAGCTCGCGAGGTCGCCGTCCTCGCGATGGGCGCCGGCGCCGCTACAGAGCTCGAGCCGGGGCATGGCACGTCGCTCGTGGGCGAGGTGCTCGCGCGTATTCTTCCGAGCGACGCCGAGAACGGCGGCCTGCCCGACCTCGGTGCCGACCGGCTCGATTTCGACGACGCCCATGCCGGTGATTTCCAGATGGTGCTGCTCGACGATCTCAAGTATCCCTCGAAGAGCGGCGGTGCCAAGCGTCCGCAGCTTGTGTTCCATGCTGAGGATTACCCGCTGGGAACGGCCGGCGTCGAGCCTGTTGGCATGGACACCGGTGGCGGCGCCGGCGGTAGCGCGGCGCTCGATGAGGGCTCTTGCCCCATGAGCGCCCCCGAACCCGCAACGCGCGAGGTGCTGCTGGTGCGGCCGGCAACGGTCGATGCCGCGACGCTCCCGCTTCCGCCAGTCGCTCGAGATTCCTACAGCTATACCTCGATGGCTGCTGAGCTTCATGAGGAGGGGGAGGACCACCTCTCGGCAGCGCCGGTAGAGGCGGCGGGCGAAGATGAGTTCTCGCTCGGCGAGCTGGGCGTGCAGTTCCCTGATGGCGAGCAGGACGATGCGGCCGGTGAGGCGACCTCGCGCCGTCCCCATGGTTCTGAGCCCACTTCTTCGGACGACCCCACCGCCCTGGGTTCTGTGTTTCACGCGGCAGCTCAATGGCTTATCGAGACGGGTGCAGATAGCGTGCCGGTCGAGCGCATCGAAGCCCTTGTGCGCTATTGGGGCGTGAGCCCAGCCCAACGTGAACGCCTCGCGACGGCACTTGCCCGCTGGGAGGGCTCGCGGGTCCGTGCCGAGTTGCTCTCCTGGCCACAGGTTCGCGCCGAGGTGCCGTTCTTCAGCCTTGGCATGGATGAGGCGCGCGAGCGCTTCGGCGCGTACGCCGAGGGCGCCATCGACGCTCTCGCTACCGATCCGGCGCGCCCCGGCGAGGCGCTCGTCATCGACTACAAGACGGGTGGCAGCGCGAACGAGACAGCCGAGCAGCTCCAGAGGAAGCACGAGCTTCAGGCGCGTGTGTATGCCGACGTGCTGCACCGCGCCGGCTTCTCGCGCGTTGCCCTCGCTTTCGTCCGCGTCGAGATTGAAGATCCCGCCCACGCCGGAGAGCCTCAGGTGGTAAGGTACGAGCAATAGGGAATGCGCGCCGTGCCTGGGGCTTCCGGCGCGCGGCCGAGACAGCTGAAAGGTTGCCATGCAGCTCACACGCACACTCTCGATCACGGCCGAGGAATTCTTCGATCAGATCGAGCAATCGATTCTCGCGGACATCAAGGAGGCCACGGGGAAAGACATCTCGCGCGCCAAGCTCAACGGCTTCAAGTACAAGAAGCGTGCGCGTGGCGGCGGCAAGGGCGGCACGCCCATGGACGTGAAGGTCAAGCACTACCGCTACCCTGAGCTCTATGAGGTTCGGTTCACCTATGCCACCGGTGTGAACACCCTGCGCTACCAGGTTATCGAGGTGGGCGACGGCTCGCTCACCATCGAATACGCGGAGGAGCTCGAGGCCCGCGGCGGGTCCGACAAGGGCATCAGGGGTACCATCAACCGCAAGCTCTACGATGCCCGCATTCGCCGTCGGGCCGTGAAGACGCTCAAGGCTATCGAAGAGATGGCGGTGCGCGACCGCAAGGCGCGTGAGAACAATCCCAAGCTCGCTGAGCTCGAAGTTGGCCCCGAGGCGGATACCGAGGATGAGGAGCAAGCGGAATAGGCATCGTGCGTTCCCCTGCCACCCCCTGCTAAGCTAACGGGCGCAAAATCGCAGAAAAGCGGGGGTATAAAAAGCGATTTCTCGCGAAAAGCTGCCCACAAGCGCAAGGAGTGCGTTATGAGGGCGAGCGCCGCACAGGGAGCCGTCCCTACGCACCATCTATCGAACACGCTGTGGTGCTTCCGAGCATCGCACAATTGTTCGAAATCGTGTCCGCCCCGTGCGGTAGAATCGGGTTCCGGAATCGGATGGCCAATATCGCACCGCACCCGTACCACGCCTGCGCCTGTGCCGCTTCCGCATCAAGCATGTTCGTCGTACCAGCACATACCTAAGGAGATGCACCGTGGCCTTCGTTCACCTTCACAACCATTCTGAATATTCCATGCTCGACGGCGCAACCCGCGTGAGCGACATGGTCAACCGCGCGGTCGAGCTCGGTATGCCCGCCGTGGCGCTCACCGACCATGGGTACATGTACGGTATCCCGGAGCTCGGTCTCGCGTGCGACGCGGTGAACAACGCCGCGCTCGATTTCAAGCAGTGGAAGCACGACAAGACCGCCTTCGCCGAGGGGGATTTCGGCGAGGCACCCGAGGACGACAAGGCACGCGCCCAATGGGAGCGCGACCGCGCCGCATGGGAGGCCGAGGGTTCGCTCGAGGGCACCAAGCCCGATCCGGTCATCAAGCCCATCTTCGGCTGTGAGGTCTATTTCACCCCAGACGAGACGCTTTCGCGCGACCGCAAGCCCGAGCTCTACCATATGATCCTCATTGCCCGGAACGAGACTGGCTACGTGAACCTCATGCAGACAGTCTCCGAGGCCGCAACACAGGGCTTCTACTACAAGCCCCGTGTGACCCTCGACAATTTGCGCCGCCATCGCGAGGGGCTCATCGCCACCTCGGCATGCATCGCGGGCATCATCCCCAAGTGCATCGATCGCAACCAGCTCGACGAGGCCATCCGGTGGGCGGAAACCTTCCGCGATACCTTTGAGCCGGGGAACTTCTACATCGAGATCCAAGACCACGGCATCACCACCGACCGAGGCCTTACCGACGAGCAGCTTTCCCGGCAGCTCATCGACATCGCCAAGCAGGTGGGCGTCAAAGTCATCGCTACCAACGACTTCCATTACCTCACGCGCGAGGACGCTCCGGTGCAGGACATCATGATGTGCATCGGCATGAACTCCAAGGTAGACGATCCCAACCGCATGCGCATGCATGGCAGCGAGTTCTACATGAAGACCGAAGAGGAGATGCGCGCGCTCTTCCCGTACTGCCCGGAGGCATGCGACAACACGATTGAAATTGCCGAGAAATGCGACGTCCAGCTCGAGTGGGGAAAGATCATCCTCCCGCGCTACCCGTTGCTAGACCCCGGTGAGACGCACGAGAGCCAGTTCCGTCGCGAGTGCGAGGAAGGCCTCGCCAAGCGCTATGGAGAGGACTGGGAGACCAGGGTCATAAACGGCATCTCCGTGAAAGAGCGCTTCGAATTCGAATACAAGGTCATCTGCGACAAGGGCTTCGCCGCGTACTTCCTCATCGTGGCCGAATACGTACGCTGGGCCAAGCAGAACGGCATCGGCGTGGGCCCGGGCCGTGGCAGCGCCGCCGGCGCCATCGTGGCCTATGCCATGGACATCACCACCTTCGATCCCCTCGAGAACGGCCTCATGTTCGAGCGATTCCTCTCGCCCGAGCGTACCGAGATGCCCGATATCGATATGGACTTCGACGATGAGCGGCGGCTCGAGGTAATCGAGCACGTCCGCCAGCTATACGGCCCCGAGAAGGTCACGCACGTCATCACCTACTCGACCATCAAGGCGAAGCAGGCGATCAACGATGCCGCCCGCGTGCTCGACTATCCGGTGTATGTGGGCCAGCGGCTCTCCAAGATGATTTCGAGCGACCCGAAGGTCAAGCTCAAGCAGGTGCTCAGCAAGATCGAGGGCAAAGAGGAGAACTTCAACCCCGACTTCGCCGAGGCCTACGCCAAGGACCCGGATGCGCACCGCATCATCGATTCGGCGCTCTCCATCGAGGGCCTTACGCGTGGCGAGGGCGTGCATGCGTGCGCCGTGCTCATCTGCCGCGATCCGGTGAACGAGCACGTGCCCACCAAGCTCGACACCAAGGGCGGCGTGGAGATTACCCAGTACGAAGGCCATACGGTCGCCGACATGGGCCTCCTCAAGATGGACTTCCTGGGGCTGCGCACGCTCACGGTCATCTCTAAGGCGAAGGCCAACATAAAGGCCAACCATGGCATCGATATCGATGTGGACAAGATCCCCTTCGATGACCCGGAGATCTTCAAGCTCATGCAGGGCGGCCATACCGCCGGCGTTTTCCAGGTCGAATCTGCCGGCATGACGGCTACCATCAAGAACATGAAGCCCACGGAATACAAGCACGTGGTCGCATTGATCGCCCTGTACCGCCCGGGCCCCCTGGGTGCTGGCATGGTGGCCAGCTACATCAACCGCATGAACGGCAAAGAGCCTGCCGTCTCGTACGATCCGCGCCTTGACGATATCCTGGGCGAGACCTACGGCACCATGGTCTACCAGGAGCAGGTCATGAACATCTCGGTCGAGATGTGCGGCTTCTCCAAAGGCGAATCGGACTCCCGTATCCGCAAGCCCGTGGCCAAGAAGAAGATCAAGATGCTCACCGAGCAGGTCTTCAGCTGGGAAGACGGGCACGAGGAGACCATCTACGACCACTGGATGAACGGCGCCGAGCGGAACGGCTACAAGCGTCAGACGGCCCAGCGCATCTGGGACGACGTGCTCGAGTTCGCATCCTACGCGTTCAATAAGTCGCATTCCGCCGGCTATGCCATTCTCGTCATGCAGACGGCCTGGTTGAAGGCACATTATCCGCATGAATACATGGCGGCCGTGCTCACCTCGTATACCGGCAAGACCGAGAAGATCACGCATTACGTGAGCGCCTGCCGCCACGACGGCATCCCGGTGCTGCCGCCAGACGTGAACGAATCGGGTAAGGAATTCACGGCAACGGCGGAGGGCGTCCGCTTCGGCCTCGCGGGCATCCGCGGCGTGGGCGAGGGCGTGGCCCAGGCAATCATCGACGAGCGCACGCGCGGCGGCGCGTTCAAGAACCTGCACGATTTCGTCGACCGCGTCGACTCGAGCCAGGCGAACCGCCGCGTGATCGAGGCGCTTATCAAGTCCGGCGCCTTCGACTCCACGGGCTACACGCGTCGCCAGCTCATGAGTTTCGTTGATAAGGGCAACCCGGAGAACATCATCGATGCGGCCGCCAAGCGCCAGAAGGATCGCGCGAAGGGGCAGATGTCGTTCTTCGACATGTTCGGCGATGTTGATGGTTCCGGCTTCGAGGTCGCGGTGCCTGAGCCCGACGGCCAGGAATGGGACCGCCACATGAAGCTCTCGGCTGAGCGCGACGTGCTCGGCATCTACGTCTCGGACCATCCGTTGCGCCCGTATGAATACGCGCTCTCCAAGGCGCGCGAGTTCACGCTCACGCAGATCGATACCGGCGTCGACCGGCGTGTGCCCGGCAGCGATACGACGGTGCACCAAGAGATCCCCGAGGGCAAGCCCTATTGGTTTGCGGGCATGGTCGCCGAGGTTTCCAAGCGCGTGACCAAGAATGGCGACCCTATGGCCATCGTGCGCCTGGAGGACATGGAAGGCGAGGCGACCATCGTCATCTTCCCCAAGACGTATAAGGAGTGCGAGGGCTTCCTGTATGGCGAGACGGATCCCGAAACGGGTGCGGTGCTCTCGGATGCCTTCATTCGCGTGCGGGGAAAAATCGAGCGGAGCGACCGCGGCGACCAGATTATCGCGCAGGAAGTGCTGCCGCTCGAGCTGAACGACGAGGTCAACCGTCCCAAGGTGCTGGAGATCATGATTCCAAGCGCCCGCTTTAGCCAGGGGAGCATGGCGCGCCTCGCGGCGGTGCTCACCACCAACCCGGGTGGCGACCGCGTCGAGATCTTCGTGGAGCAAAGCGACGGCCAAACGATGCGCGCCGAGATTCCCACGCGCGTGAATGCAAGGTCCATCCCGCTCATCGCCGAGACGAAGGCCATCGTGGGCGAGCGCGGCCGCGTGACGGTCATCTAGGTACCCCGGCCCCGAGCTGCTATGCGGTTCGGGGCCGTTCGCATAGCGAGGTGGATGGACGGCGCGCTATCTCAGGGAGGATAGTGAGCGAGACGAAGTGTTCGACCGTTGCTTCGGGGCCGCTCGCCTTGGGATTTTGAGCGTTCGCCGGATTGATGCCACTGCAAGTGGCGATGTGCCTGCGAAGGGCGTGCGCAGCTGGGTACAACAGTCCTAATCGCAGCGCTTGAGGCGTTGCTGCGGCGTAAACAACACAGACGAATACGCAGGAGGCTGGCCATGGCTGACGCTCGCTACGACGGTTTTGATGCGATTGAAGTGCTCGACGAGGTCGACTCCACAAACGAAGAGCTCATGAAGCGCGCCCGCGCCGGCGCTCCCGAGGGGACGGCTCTTCGCGCGCGCGTGCAGCAATCGGGCAGAGGGCGCAGATCGCATGGGTGGACATCTCCCGAAGGCGGGTTGTACCTCTCGGTGCTCATCAAGCCCGAGGTGCCGGACCGGGTGCTATCGGGCCTTCCCGTGGCATGCGGCATCGGCGTGGCAAACGCCCTAGAGCAGATTGGGTGCGAGGGCGTGCAGCTCAAGTGGCCAAACGACGTCGTGACGCCCAAGGGTAAGCTCGGAGGCATCCTTGTGGAGCTCGGTCGGTCGTCCGGTGAGAAGCTCGCGGTATGCGGTCTTGGCATCAACTATGAGTCCATCAAGATGGAATGGCGCGATCCGAATGCGCTGCCCATCGCGGGCCTTGTTGACTGCATGCCCGAAGGATCAGAGGCGCCGTCGCTCGATGAGCTTGCCGAGGTGATTCGCGCCTCGATACTCGAGGCGGTGGCGATGTGGACCGAGGGTGTTGGCAAAGCGGGGAGCGCTGCCGCGCCCCTTACCGGCATCAAGGACGTCTACAACGAGCTCCTTGCCTATGCTGGCGAGCGCGTGTACGTGAGCGCCCCCGATGGCAGCGTGTCCGAGAATGGCGTGCTTCGCGGCGTCGATTCCTGGGGCCGTGCCCTCGTCGAGCTTTCTGATGGCATCGTGCGCGAGTACGATTCCTCCCGCGTCTCCCTCCGCCCCGTCAGGTAGTAGCGCCATCCCAACCACGTTTTCCATGCGCGCCAACGTAACCCGCGCACAACCAAAAGGGCCCCTGCAACGGGGCCCTTCCTTTTCATTCCAGTAACCTTCCCTGGGGGCGATGCGAAGCGAGCCCCCTCGTGACCGCGTGGGAGCCGCAGCCGCTCGCGCAGCGGCCGGCCGACGTCGACCGGGTAAACGCAGGGAGCCCCTCGACGTTTACTTCTGAGCGATTTCGCAGCAACTCAGCTCTGCTGAGTTGCGAGGACCAGCGAAGAAGCAAACGTCGAGGGGCTCCCAGTGGGACCGATAGCGAGAGAGGCTCTCTCGACCAGCGACGCCCTACGCCACGTCGATCGTGACCTCAACCTCCTGCACGGGCACATCGTAGAACGGGTCTTCGCGCCGTCCCAGGAAGTCTCGCGCCTGTTCCGGGAAGAGCGCATAGGAGAGCACGTCTTCCTCGCTCTTGGCGTACATCCCGATCTCTTCGCGCGCCTTGGGGAGTTCGGGCTCGAGCAGGTCGGCGGGGCGGCTCGTGATGACCTCATCGTCACCGATGATGAGCTTGCGAATCTCTTTCGAGATGGTCACGGGTGGCCGTCCGTACATGCCGTGCACATAGTCCTTGATTTCCTTCGGGACCACCTTGTAGCGCTCGCCGGAGAGCACGTTCATGAGCGCCTGCGAGCCCACCATCTGCGAGAGCGGCGTTACGAGCGGCGGATATCCCAGCTCGGCGCGCACGCGCGGTACCTCGGCGAGTACCTCGTTGTAGCGGTCGAGTGCGCCGAGGTCGGTAAGGTTGCTGATCATGTTCGAGAGCATGCCGCCCGGCACCTTGTAGAGAAGCGCCTTCGGCTCCACCTCGAGCACCTTGGGGTTGAGGCCGCCGTCGGCGAGGAAGCGATCGCGCACGCCGGCGAAGTGCTTGGCGATGACGTCGAGCTTGTCTACGTCAAGCCCCGTCTCGTAGCCCAGACCATCGAGTGCGATGGCCATGGACTCCGTGCAGGGTTGGCTCGTTCCCTCCGCGAGCGGGGAGAGGCAGGTGTCGATGATGTCGGCCCCGGCCTCGACGGCCTTAAGGTAGGTCATCTGGCCGATGCCCGCAGTGCCGTGCGTGTGCACCTGTACGGGCAGGTCGGTTGCGGCCTTGATCTCGCCCACGAGCTCGTAGGCGACCTCGGGCGTGAGCACGCCCGCCATGTCCTTGATGCAGATGCTGTCGGCTCCGGCGCGCTCCATCTCGGTCGCGAGCGAAACGAAGTAACGGATCGTGTGAACGTCGCTCGTGGTGTAGCAGATGGCCGCCTGCACCTCGCCGCCCGCCTCCTTTGCGGCACGAATCGAGGTCTTGAGGTTGCGCGTGTCGTTGAGCGCGTCGAAGATGCGCAGCACGTCGATGCCGTTCTCGACGGACTTCTTCACGAACTCCTCGACGACGTCATCCGCATAGTTGCGGTATCCAAGCAGGTTCTGGCCGCGCAGCAACATCTGCAGCTTGGCGTTCTTCACGTGGCTGCGGATGGTGCGCAGGCGCTCCCATGGGTCTTCGCCCAGGTAGCGCAAGCACGAGTCGAAGGTCGCGCCGCCCCATACCTCGAGGGCGTACAGCCCGCAGGAATCAAGGTCTTCGAGCACCGGTAGCATGTCCTCGATGGGCATGCGCGTCGCGATCTGGCTCTGCTGACCGTCGCGCAGGATGGTTTCCATAAAGCGAATGGTGCGTCCCATATGGCCGTCCTCCTTTCGCGGTCGCTACGCCTCGGGCCCGCGCGGCGCGAAGATCTTCGACAGCGCGAGCGACACGAGGTAGATGATGATCATGACGACGAAGATGCCGCCCCAACCGATACCGAGGAGCTCGAAGGCGGTGATAAGGTTCTCAGACATACCGTGTCCTCCCTACATCAAGAGCCCGAGCACGAGGCCGCCGGCGACGACCGAGGCAATCTGCCCGGCCACGTTCGCGGCGCTCGCCTGCATGAGGATGAAGTTCTGCGGATCCTCTTCCGTGGCAAGGCGCTGCACGACGCGCGAGCTCATGGGGAACGCCGAGATGCCGGCGGCACCCACCATGGGGTTGATCTTCTCCTTGCGGAAAAGGTTCAAAAGCTTTGCGAACATGACGCCGCCCACCGTGTCCATGACGAAGCCCACGAGGCCGAGTGCCATGACGATGAGGGTGTCGACCTGCAGGAAGTCGTGATACTCCATCTTCACCGAGACGCACAGGCCCAAAAGGATCGAGATGAGGTTCACGAGCTCGTTTTGGGCACTCTTGGAGAGGCTGTCGAGCACGCCGCATTCGCGCAACAGGTTACCGAACATGAGGAAGCCAACAAGCGGCAGCGAGGCCGGTGCGATGAGGCCGGCGATGATGCAGATGATGACGGGGAAGAGGATCTTCGACGTCTTAGAGACGGCGCGCGGGTTGTAATTCATATGGATGCGACGCTCGCGCTTCGTGGTGCACGCCTTGATGGCGATGGGCTGGATGATGGGCACGAGGGCCATGTACGAGTACGCGGCGACCATGATAGCGCCCATATACTTCGAGCCTAAGCTGTTAGCCACGAAGATGGACGTGGGGCCGTCCGCTGCGGCGATGATGCCCGTGGAGGCGGCGTCGGCGATGTCGAAGCCGAGGAGCGTCGCCACGATGATCACGAAGAAGATGCCGAACTGCGCCGCCGCGCCGAAGATGAGCAGAAACGGGCTCGAGAGCAGGGGCCCGAAGTCGATCATGGCGCCGATGCCGATGAAGAGCAGCAGCGGGAAGAGCTCCGTCTCGATGCCCATGTCGAAGAGGATCTGGAAGGGTCCGGTCTCTCCGATGACGCCGGAGCTGGGAATGTTCACCAAGATGGTGCCAAGGCCCATGGGCACGAGCAACGTGGGCTCGTATTCCTTCTTGATGCCAAGGTACATGAGGACGCAGCCGATGGCCATCATGACGAGGCGGCCGGGTTCGGCCGCGAGCGCCACGATGCCAGCAGTCAGCACATCAGCTGCCGTGGTTAGAATCTCCAATGGTCTCTCCTCTGTCGGGTTGACGGTAGGTCGGACGTGGCTGTCAACCCCGGTATCGGGTGAATAGGCACGGGCTGGCAGGTCCCTCCGACCCCGCTGTCAACCCGTGCGGTGCGGTTAGGAAATCGAGAACAGCAGGTCCCCCGGATTCACCATGTCGCCCTTGGCAACGTTGATCGAGGCGATGGTACCGGCCTGCTCGGCGACGATCTCGCTCTCCATCTTCATGGCCTCGAGGACCATGACGGGCTGGTTGACCTCGACGGTGTCGCCCACGTTGACATGGATGTCGAGAATGGTGCCGGGCATGGGGGCTTCCTGCGTATGGGCGCCCGCCGGTGCGTTGGCGGAAGGCGCGGCTGCCGGAGCGGGCGCGGGCTCCGCAGCGGGCGCGGGAGCCGGCTCCGGAGCGGCGGCAGGAGCCGGGGCGGCCGCGGGGGCGGCTACGACGGGCGCAGGCCCTGCCGGGGCACCGATCTCCTCCATTTCCACAAGGTACTGTGTTCCATCGATCGAGATTTTGAATTTACGCAGCATCGCTTTGGGTCCCTTCCATGTCCTTCTGCTTATAGATGCGCTTTACAGCAAACGAGCTCTTTTCCAGGGCTCCCGCGCCCAGTGCCGTCGCGATGACGGCGACGCGTTGATGCTCGGGGTTGGCGACCGAAACGCGCTTAACCACGAGCTTGCTTTCTTCTTGGGCGCCTGCGGCGATGGCCGAGGCGATGATGCATGCCGGTAGGTGCTCGGCGGGGTCGACGGGAAGGTAGGCGGGTACTTCTTCCCACTCATCCTGGGGGAATCCGGGCGCGATCTCGGGGCGCGCGGCATGCGCACTCGGTGATCCCGGGGCATCAGCCCTCCGCTTACGCTGCGCGGACCGCGAGAAGCGCTCGCGCAGCCAGGAACGAAAACCCATGTGTCCGTCCTTTCTCACGCGCCATTTGGGATGAGGGAAACACGCGGCGCGTGCTCATATGAAGATATTGTATAGGGAATGTAGTGGTTTGTGGGAGCTCGATGAAAACTCGTTGTGTGGAGGTTCCAAGCATCTTGCCGCCCTCCTCCGCCGGTGACTACCGCTTCATGCGCGCGGGCATAATAGGCGAAGTCTAAGAGCATACGCACACGTGACATGGAGGTCAATATGGCTACGTTTTATAAGAACGACGCGAACAACTTCCTCGCTGCCCTGCAGGTCGAGACTCCGGCTCCCGCGGGTTATCAGGTGCTCGACGCCAATACGAGCGACGGTGCCGTCGAGAAGCATGTTCCTGTCGTCGAGATTGAGCACGAGGGCCGCCTCATCAAGGTGACGGTCGGCTCGACCGAGCATCCCATGGAGACGGCCCATTACATCCAGTGGATCGCGCTCGAGGCGGACGACCGTCTCGAGGTGCATCATCTCAAGCCCGGTCAGAGCCCCGTGGCGTTCTTCCCCGGCGGCGTTAAGGCCGGTACGGTGTACGCCTACTGCAACCTTCATGGGCTGTGGAAGGCAGAGTTCTAGGCTCTTCGCTACCAATGGATGCGGAAGGGTCGCCTTCGGGCGGCCCTTTTTCGCATAAAATCGCAGAAGAGGTTTACGTATCGCTCGTACGGGGCGCAGTGGGGTAAAGGGAGAGGAGGAGCGTCCTATGAAGATCGCAATCGCGCAGATCGATATGCGTCTGGGCGACATCGACGCTATCTGCGCGCGCATCGAGGACCAGGCGGCCCTCGCGCACGAGCAGGGGGCTCGGCTTCTCTGCACGCCGGTTCCCCTGTTCTCGGGTGCCGCGCCTGGCCCGATCGTCGAATCCGCGAACTTCCTGCACGATCTGATCGCCGGCCTGAGCGGCATGGCGATGCGGCTCGCCCAACTCGACATAGCCGCGCTCGTCCCCGCCTTCGTCGCGCACCAGGGTGCGTACATGCTCGAGGTGTTTTTGCTCAAAGACGGGAATGTGTCGCCGCTGCGCACGCTCTTGGCGATTCGTCGCGAGCAAGCGGGCGATGACGACCTGTGGACGCCGCCCGTCTTCGATGTCGACGGCGTTCGCTGCGCGATCACGTTCGACGTCGAGCGCGCGGGCGAGCTCCTGCCTCCCGGGTGCGACCTCATGATTTACTTCCAGGCTGGATCGCTCGACGTTTCGCGAGCCGAGACATCGGCCGTAGCCGCCGTGCAGGACGGCCATTTCCGTCCCGTCGCCGTCAAACGCAGCCTCTGGCTCGCTTGCGTGGCGCCGGTCGGCGGCTTCGACGGCGCCATCTATGCGGGCGGTTCCTTCGTGATGGATGACTGCGGGCGAGTCGTGGCGGCCTCGCCGTGCTTTGAGGAAGACCTGCTCGTGCAGGATGTTCAGCGCGGTACGACCGTGCCGTGCATCGAAGACCACGAGTTACCGCATTTCGATCGGTCGGAATGGCTGTGGGACGGGCTTCGCGTGGGTCTCGTGGACGCTGCGACGGCGTGCGGGTGCTCGCGGGCCGCGCTCGTGCTCGATGGCAGCCTGCCCAGTTCACTCGCTGCGACGCTCTGCGTCGATGCCTTCGGGCCGCGAAACGTCGTCGGCCTGTTTGTGGCGCGGTCCGGCATGCGGACGCCTGCGCAGGATGCGGCCGAGCGGGAACGGGCCGAGCGCGTGCGCGACCTTGTCGCATCGCTGCACATCCGCCTTGTCGAGCGTACGGAGCCCGATTGCGCAGCGCTGCTTGACCGGGACGAGTCGCGCATCGCCGTTCCCGGCGACGATGCTGCCGTTCGCCGGGCATCGGCGCATCTGGCCCAGCTCTTCCTCGACGACATCGCGCATGCCGAGCATGCCTTGCCGGTAAGCTCGCTCACCAAGACCGACTACGCCCTCGCGCCCGAGGGTGCGAGCGGGTCGCTGCCGGGGCAGATCGCTCCGTTCGGCGACGTATACCTTACAGCGCTGGAATTCGTGGCCCGCATGCGCAACCGCGCGGGCGCCGCGGTGCCGGCTGCCCTCGTCTCGTTGCGTGCGGTGAAGTTATATCTCGATGGCATCATCAGGAGAGCCGCCGCGCTCGAGGCGTCGCGTCCCTACTATGCGGTTCGCGTCGCCGAGGCGTTGGGCACGCTCGAGCCGAGCCAAATCGACGCGGCGCTCGAGGCCCATATCGATCGCGACCTTCCACTCGACGATCTTCCGCTTACGGCAACGAGGCCGGATGCGGCGGCGCTTCTGCTCATGCTCGTTCGCCGGGGCGAAGCAGCTCGCCGCGCGCTGCCTCTGGTGCCTGCGGTTTCGGCTCGTTCCTTCGGCGAGCGGGCCTGGCCGGTCGATCTTGCGTGGTCCGATCTGGGCCGGCATGGAGCCGATCCGCTCGATCTTGCGGGGCTTGCGCGCGCCGCAATCGAGCGCGCGGAATCGCGCGGGGAGGCGCTGAGCGCACGGGTGCGCGGCGAGATCATGGGGCTGGTGGGGAGCCTTCTTGGCATCACGCCCGAGCAGCTCGAGGCGATGTCTACGGAAGAGGGCCGGCAGCAGCTGGGCGGGCAGCTCCCCCAGCTCGAGGACCAGGTCCAGCGCGCGCTGCACGACCTCTTCGAAGGGGGCTCCGCCGATGGCGAGGAGGGCGGCAACCCGTTTGCCGGCCCTGCTGCCCGTGGCTTCTCGTTCTTCTCGCAAAACTAGTGCCCGCCTCCGCCTCGCTATGATATGATACTAGAACAGGTGTTCGAAATCTCGAGCATGCCGTGCGAAGGTATTCAGAGCTGATTGAGGGGAGGGCCGATGGTCGTATTGGGAATCGACCCCGGGCTGGCGAATACCGGCTGGGGCGTCGTGGAGGAGCGCCGTGGTATGTGCCGCTGCCGTGCCTACGGGTGCATCCATACGACGACCGAGGCCGACCTCGCGGCGCGCCTTCGGCACATCGTCGACGAACTCGTTTCGGTTGTCGATCGGTATCAGCCGCATGCAGCGGCGGTCGAGGGCATCTATTTCGGGGCGAATGTCCGCTCGGCCATCCCCACGGCACATGCCCGCGGCGCTGCGCTCGTTGCGTGTTCCCTTGCGGGCGTCGAGGTGGGGGAATATACCCCCATGCAGATTAAGCAAGCGGTTGTGGGGACGGGCGCTGCAGATAAGCGCCAGGTAACCTATATGGTCCGCAGCCTCCTGAACCTCGATCACGACCCCAAGCCCGACCACGCGGCCGACGCCCTCGCGTGCGCGATCTGCCATGCGAACCTCTGGCGCACCGCGGCCGCTACGGACGGCGCCTATGTCAAGGAGAAGGGAAACCCCTACGCATGATCGCTCAACTCCACGGAATCCTGCTCGAGGCCACCCTCTCGGTGGCGGTGCTCGACGTTTCGGGTATCGGGTTCGAGGTCGGCATCTCGGGCATGACGGCGGCCTCTCTGCCCCCGCTCGGTGAAGAGGTGCGGCTCTATACGCGGATGCGCATCGGCAACGATGCCGTCGCGCTCTTTGGCTTCGCCACCGTCGAGGAGCGCACGATGTTCGATCGCTTGGTAGCGGTTTCGAGCGTAGGCCCGCGTCTTGCGCTCGCGGTACTGTCCAAGTATTCCGTCTCGCAGATCTACTCCATCGTCATGGCCGAAGACACCACGGGCATGTCTGCGGTGCCTGGCGTGGGAAAGAAAACGGCGCAGCGCCTTATCCTCGAGCTCAAGGGCACGCTTGCCAAAGACCATGGCCTCGCTGCGGCCGATGTACCCGCCGCGGGCCAGCTCCCGCTCAGCCGCGCCGCCTCGTCGCCGCTTGACGACGCGCGCGCCGCGCTCCTTTCCATGGGCTTCAGCCCGCAGGAGACCGACCTTGCCCTCGACGGGTATGATGAGGGCATGCGGGTGGAAGACCTGCTCGCGGCCGCACTGAAGAGACTCGGGATGGATGCATGATGTGGGAAGCGGATGAACAGGACCTGTGGCAGGACGTGCCGCAGCGGCAGGGTGCGGCGGGCGGTCCGGCTGCGGCCCGCGGCGATCGCTTCGTGACGGGCAACCTCACCTCAGACGACCTCGATGTGGAGCGCAGCCTGCGCCCCCAGCTTCTTGACGACTATTGCGGCCAGGAGCATATCAAGCAGAGCCTGCGCATCCTCATCGAAGCGGCGCAGAGTCGTGGCGAAACGCTCGACCACGTGATTTTCTCCGGCCCTCCGGGCCTCGGCAAGACGACGCTCGCCTCGGTGCTCGCCAACGAGCTCGGTGCGCAGATTAAGACGACATCCGGCCCGGCCATCGAGCGCACGGGCGACCTCGCGGCCATCTTAACCAATCTTCAACCGGGCGACGTGCTCTTCATCGACGAGATCCACCGGTTGAACCGTTCCGTCGAGGAGATTCTCTACCCTGCGATGGAAGACTTCGCGCTCGATATCGTGATCGGCAAGGGGCCTGCCGCGCGTTCCATCCGGCTCGAGATCCCGCACTTCACCCTTGTGGGGGCGACCACTCGCTCGGGCATGCTCACGGGGCCTCTGCGCGACCGCTTCGGCATCTCGTTCCGCCTGGACTATTACGCAATCGAGGACCTCGCCCAGATCGTTGAGCGCTCCGCCTCGATT
Organism: Enorma sp.; assembly: GCF_982429025.1. Classification (NCBI taxonomy): domain Bacteria; kingdom Bacillati; phylum Actinomycetota; class Coriobacteriia; order Coriobacteriales; family Coriobacteriaceae; genus Enorma; species Enorma sp. The sequence goes on along the minus strand of NZ_CEWCAA010000010.1, from coordinate 16,503 downwards.
CTGGGGGTGCAGATCGATCACGATTCCGCGGTCGAGATCGGCTCTCGTTCACGTGGTACCCCGCGCCTGGCAAACCGCCTGCTCAAGCGTGTACGCGACTACGCGCAGGTGCGCGGCAGCGGCGCCATCGACCTCAAGACCGCTCGCGAGGCCCTCGAGTTCTTCGAGATCGACGAACTCGGCCTCGATTGGATGGACATCCGCATCCTGGAAACGCTCGCCCAGACGTTCCGCGGCCGTGCGGTTGGTCTCAGCACGCTGGCGAGCGCCGTAGGGGAGGATCCCTCCACGCTCGAGGACGTCTACGAGCCCTACCTCCTGCAGCGCGGTCTCATCGTGCGTACCCCGCAGGGCCGCATGGCCACAACCGCCGCCTTCGACCACCTTGGTATGAAGCCGCCCACAGCGTAGCTAATTTCGCTAGAGGAGCCGCCTCCGCCCGTTGCGGGAAGTGGCCCCGCTGCTTCCTTTTGTGGGGTGATGCCCGCAGGGGTAGGTCGCGTGCTGGCATCTCATCGTTGTGTCCACCGCACGGTGCGATGCCGCAAAGCGGCGAGCCCTCCAAGCCCTCGCCATGTCCCATCCAGCCCAATCGCGCAGCCCGCACGCAGGGGCGCTCCCCCGTTTCTCCTGCGCAGTTTCGCAGAAAGGCCCAGCAAAGCTGGGCCTTTCGAGAATGTTTGAGCAAGGAGAAACGGGGGAGCGCCCCGTCCGGGAGCAGGACCCTACGCGATCTTCCTCACATTGAGCGCCTGCGTCTCGCCCGGCTTCTTTCCCGGACCGACCTCGAATTCAACACGGTCGCCCTCGTCAAGGGTCTTGAAGCCGTCCATCTGAATCGCGCTGAAGTGCACGAAGATGTCGGACTTGGCGCCGTCGGCGGGCGCGTCGTCGGGGGCGATGAAGCCGTAGCCCTTCTCGCGGAAGAAGGACTTCTTGATCGTTCCGGTCATGCTGTACCTTTCTTTCTACGCTCTCATGCGAGCGGGTCGTGCGCCGGCGGTCGCCGACACGAAGAGTAAGCATACCCCTAACGCCCCCTCGTCAATCCGAGATTCGCGGTCGCAAGGGCACGCAGCGCGCCTCCTTGCAGAACCCTTACGTTGGGTGGGTGAATGTCCGCGCGTGGGGGTACACTTGATGGTGCGTAGCCCGCTCGGGCACGTGATCTGTACGCTCAAGCAAGGAGGCTTCATGCCCTGCACTACCATTCTCATCGGCAAGAAGGCGAGCTACGACGGTTCGACCATCGTTGCTCGCAACGAGGACTCACCGAACGGGCAGTTTGAGCCCAAGCGCCTCACGGTTGTCCATCCAAGCGAGCAGCCGCGCACCTACACTTCGACCGCTTCGCACCTCACTATCGAGCTGCCGGATAACCCCATGCGCTACACCGCCGTGCCCGATGCCATCGAGGGCCACGGGCCTTGGGCGGCGGCAGGCTTCAACGAGCTTAACGTGGGCATGAGCGCCACGGAAACCATCACTTCGAACCCGCGCGTGCTCGGCGCGGACCCGCTCGTCGTCTACAAGCCCGCAAGGGGCACCGAAGGCGAGGAGGGCTACGTGCCCGCGGTTCCCGGTGGCATCGGCGAGGAGGATATGGTCACGCTCGTGCTGCCCTATATCAAGAGCGCTCGCGACGGCGTTCGGAGGCTGGGTGAGCTTCTGGAGCGTTACGGCACGTACGAGATGAACGGCATCGCATTCAGCGATGTGGACGAGATCTGGTGGCTCGAGACCATCGGCGGCCATCATTGGATCGCGAAGCGCGTGCCGGACGATTCGTATGTGACCATGCCCAATCAGCTTGGCATCGACTACTTCGACCTCGCGGATGCCGAGGGCGATGAGGTCGAGCACATGGCGAGCTCCGACCTGCGGAGCTGGATGGCAGAGCATCATCTTGACCTCACGTTGCTGCGCCCCGAGGTTTTCGACGATATCTACGACGACTTTGCGGACGACCTCGCAGACGACGTGGAGCAAGATGAAGAGGACGACTTCGCAGACGGGCTTCTCGACCTCATCGAGGACGTGCGTGCCGGCATGCTCAATGGCGACATCTTCAATCCGCGGCAGGCGTTCGGAAGCCACAGCGAGAGCGACCACGTATATAACACGCCGCGCGCGTGGTACATGCAGCGCTGCCTGAATCCGAGCGACGGCTGGGACGGGCCCGCTGCCGCCTTTGGCCCCGAGTCCGATGACATCCCGTGGTCGCGCGTCCCGGAGCGCAAGCTCACGATCGAGGATGTGAAGGACGTGCTCTCCGCGCACTATCAGGGCACGCCGTTCGACCCCTATGGCACCATGGGTAACGCCGCCTCGCGCAACCGCTACCGCCCCATCGGCATCAACCGCAACGGCCAGCTCGCGGTGCTGCAGCTCCGCCCCTATGCGCCTGAAGCGTACCGAGCCGTTCAGTGGATGGCGTTTGGCTCGAATCCGTTCAACGCCCTCGTCCCGTTCTATGCAAACGTTGATGAGCTGCCCGAGTACCTCGGCAATACCGGTGCCCGCGTGACGAGCGAAAGCTTCTACTGGGCGAACCGCATCATCGCCGCCCTCGCCGACGCGCGCTTCCATGAAAACGCGGCTGCGGTCGAGGCATACCAGGAGAAGATGGCTGCTCTGGGTCACAAGATGCTCCATGAGACCGATGCCGCCGTGGCGGGCCTTGATGTGGCTGCGGTGCCGGAGAAGCTCGCAGCGGCGAACAGCGATCTCGCTTCCGAACTCAAGTGCGCAACGGAGGAACTGCTCGGCAAGGTGCTCTATACCACGAGCTGCGCGATGAAGAACGGCTTCGCGATGTCTGACAACGTGCGCGAATAGGCCGGTCAACCGGATTAACAACGGGGCCAAGGGAAGTTGCCGGCCCTGCCCCGTTGTTACCGCAGCGCTCCTTTGGGGTACAAGGGGAGCAACGAAAACCGCGGCGCTCGGGCTAGCTGCGCGTCCGCTCGTTTGAGGAGGCAACATGGCTATGTCTTTCGACGAACTTGTCAACAACATGGTGAACGTGAGCCTGGGCGCCGCTGCCATGGCGGCCGACAAGGGCAAAGAGCTCATCGACGATCTGAGCGCCCGCGGCGCACAGGCCCGAAGCGATGCGTCTCAAGGCGATTTCGCACGCTCCATGGCCGACGTGTTCAAGCAGGCCGGCGGGGCCGTGAGCGATGTGACCGATCGGCTGAGCGAGCAGGGCGCGACGGTTGCCGAACGCATCTTGGATGAGCTCATCGTCGCTCGCGTGCGCCCGCTCACGACAGCCGAGCGCGCCGCCTTCGTAGCTCATGTCACGGAGCTCGTGGAGGCGGTTCCCGCCGCTGCCGTGAGCGTGCCCGTGGAGTCGGTTGCAGCCGAGGAAGCTGCCGGCGAGCAAGCGCCGGGCGATGCCGAGGGTGTTGCCGACGAGAAAACCGAGGAATAACGAAAGCGATTATCCGCCATGGACTTCGGCACGAAGAACAACCCATCGCCGCCTCCCGAGCCCTTGATTCCGGAAGAGCGAGTGCCCGGCGAGGAGCCTGAATTCGGCCCGTCGCGCACGAGCTTTCGGCGCGAGCGGGCCGTGGACGAGGTGCCCGACGAGCCCGAGGCCATGGCGGATGTCGATAAGTATCAGCTCACCCTCACGGGGCGTCGTCGTCGTATCGCGCAGATCTTCCATATTGCACGCAAGTATGAGGTGTGGAGGAACATCACGCCGGTGCGCCTCCGCCGCATGCTCGAGGAGCTCGGCCCCATGTTTGTCAAGATGGGTCAGATCCTCTCAAATCGCTCTGAAATCTTGCCCCAGCGCTATTGCGACGAGCTGCGCCGCCTGCGCACTGAGGCCGACCCGGTTCCCTATCCCGTGGTGCTCGAATGCCTCGAGGCAGAATACGGCAAGAAGCTCGGCGACCTCTTCGATGCCATCGACCCTAATCCGCTCGGTAGCGCCTCGCTTGCGCAGGTCCATCGCGCCCGCCTCGTTACCGGAGAGGATGTTGCTGTAAAGGTGCAGCGCCCTGGCGCCCAGCAGGTCATGGCGCAAGACATCGATATCATGCGCTCGCTCGCGCGCCTTGCGACGCGCCTCATCAAGACCGAGCAGATCATCGACTTGGGCGAGGTGGTGGAAGAGCTCTGGCGCTCGTTCCGCGAAGAGACGAACTTCCTTGCCGAGGCACGCAATCTCGACGAGTTCTATGCCTTCCACAAGCATACGCCCGGCATCTCGTGCCCGCGTTCGTATATGGACCTCTGCACTGAGCATGTCGTGGTGATGGATTACATCGAGGGCATCTCGATCTCGGAACCCGAGCTGCTCGTGCGCGCGGGCTACAAGCTCAAGGACCTGGGCAACGAGATCGTGGACGACTACGCCACGCAGGTGCTCGACGACGGCTTCTTCCACGCGGACCCCCATGCGGGCAACATCATCCTTTCGGGCGGGGTCATCTACTTCATCGACCTCGGCATCGTGGGGCGCATGTCCGCGCATGACCGCGGTGTGGTGAAAGACATCATCTTCGCCGTGGCCGAAAACGATGTGCCCAAGCTCAAGGACAGCTTTATGTGCTTCGCCATCTCGCGCGGCGACACGGCGGCCATCGACCACACGGCGTTCCTCACGGACCTCGATTACATCGTGCAGGATTTTGGCGGAAGCAATCTCAAAGACCTCGATATCGGCCGTTTCCTGACAGCGCTCATCAACCTGGCGCGCAAGAACGATATCGAGCTGCCGCCGGTGGTGACGATGTTCGCGCGCGGTATGGTGACGCTCGAGGGCCTGCTTTCGGAATATATGCCCGACGTCAACATGATCGAGATCATCCAGGTGCATATCGCCCACGAGAAGAGCAGCTACGAGCGTGCGCGCGAAGCTGCGGAAGAGCTTGCGGTGGGTACCGCCCGCGCCGTAAAGGGGTCGCTCCAGACGGCGGAGTACCTCGGTCTCGCATCGCGCATGCTCACGCGCGGCCAGCTCAAGGTGAATACCGAGCTCATGGGTTCCGACGAGGTGCTTAGGCGCCTGGGCGGCATCGTGGACCGTGCGTCGATGGCGATCGTGATCGCGGGCCTCTTCATCGGGTCGTCGGTCGTGTACTATGCGAAAATCGAGCCGGTTATCTTCGGCATCCCGATCATCGGCTTTCTTGGCTATGTTTCTGCGCTCGTGCTTGCGCTCATGCTCGGTCGCGAGATTTGGCGCAACTCCCACGGCAAGCGCCGATAGCCTGTACTCCCGGCGCTCCTTGCGGCATCGAGGCGCTCTGGCTCTCGGCGCCGTGGCTTACGAGGCGGGATTGGCGATCTCGATGTTGGAGAACGCGCCGGAATCACGGTCGTATTCAAACACGAGGACGCAGCAGTTGCCCAGATAGACATCTTGCTCGCAGCGCGCGTTATGCTCCCAGACCGTTTTGAACAGCTTGCTGATAGAGCCGTGCGATACGGCGAGCGCGTCTCCGGTGCATCCGTCCATGAGGCCGCGAAGGGTGCTCACGATGCGGTACCGGGCGCATGCCTGGGTCTCGCCGCCGCGCATGACCGCCGCGTCGCCTGGTTCCCATGGGCTCACCCCCAGGCGTTCAACGGGCTCCCCCTCGAATCTGCCGTAATCGCGCTCCATGAGCCCGGCGGAAGCGATGCGGGGGAGCGTGGAGAGCCCGGGGACCTCCGCCACGACGATGTCGAGCGTTTGCTGTGCGCGCCCCAGGGGCGATGCGGCTATGCAGGAGAAGTTTGCTTCATGGCTGCGAAGCCATGCGGCGGTGCGCCGAGCCTGCGCCACACCCTCATCGGTGAGTGGCGAGTCGCAGCGGCCCTGGAGGATATGCTGGGTGTTGTACACCGTCTGCCCATGGCGCATGAGATAGAGCTTCTGCATCGTTACACCAACTTTTCGTATGCGATGCGCGTGAGGTCGGTCTCGGCATCCCCTTTGGTCTTGAGCTCGAAGGTCATGAGCTCGGTGAAGCCGTGGCGGGTGAGGAACGAGCGCATAGCGACGTTGCCGGGATGTGTGTCGATCCTGAGGCTCTTGCGGCCGTTCTCCCGTGCGATGTCCTCCGCCGCCGCGAACATGAAGCCCATCACGCCGCGCTTGAGCGCGCCGGCGGCGGTGGCACAGCGATGGATGGCGGCGTAGGAGGGCGTGCAGCCGGGGGTGGTCTGCGGGGTGAGCCAGGTGAGCTCGGGCATGCGGTATTCGGGATCCTCGTCGAAGCGAAGGGCAAGCGTGCCGAGCAGCGAGCCGGAGGCGTCAACGGCGACCCAGCAGGCGTCGAGGGCGAGGTCTCCCTCAACGCTCGTGCGGTTGGGATAACCGTGCTGCCATTGCTCGATGCCGAATCGCGCGATGGAGCGCTTGCCGTCTTCGAGTATCTCCATGACGCGGTCCGCCTCGCCGGGCAGCGCGCGCCGCATGGTCAGGGTGTCGTTCATGGTGAAAGCCTCTCGATGGAATGCGCCCGCGGGCGCTCGATTGACCGGCTGCATTACGATAGGCGTTTTCTCCGCTCGCGCAAGGGCCACCCGCCGACTCAAGAAAGCGGCATAATTGGGAAAGAGATGACGGCTGGGGTGAGGCGCTGGAGCCTGCCTCATGCGAGTTCGGTAGGGGAGGAACGACATGCAGGACGTCCAGGACATGCTGCCGCTCTTCGATGTTGAATCGCAGACACCGGGTGTCTGCGATTCACATGACGCGCGAAAACCGGGTGTCGGCGCGTCATACGCCATCGACATCGATCGCTGCATGCACTGTGGCGATTGCGTTCGCGCCTGCCTCTTTGGCGCCATCGCCGCCGGTCCGATGGGCCGCACCCTTCGCATCCTGGAAGATCGCTGCACTGCTTGCGGCGCCTGCCATGAGGCGTGCCCCACCGGCGCCGTCTACGAACGCAGGGAACGTTAACCCCGCACCGCTACTCCATCATGCATGAGACACTTAGACCCGGCACAAGTGTCTCATTCAAGGATGGCTGCCATGCGAGGGGGAATCCCCGCCGCGAGTGCAAGGCCGTCCGCAGGGCGGGGCCATATGCTCCCGGCGCAGTCCCGCAGAAAAAGAGCCCCATCGGGGCTCTTTTTCGAGGACTGTTTGAACACGGGAGCATATGGCCCCGGCCCGCCGGGAGGACGCCCTTAGTACGAGAAGAAGTCGAAGCGCGGCGGCAGTTCTTTCACGCGGTGGGTGCCCGGCTTCTCGCCGAGGCTTTCCACAAGGGCATCCGTCGAGTCAAGCACGTGCTTCCAGGAGAAGAACGCCTCGGGAGCTATGTCGAAGTGCTCGCAGATGAGCTCGCATCCGGCAGGCACGATGCCATGCATGAGGACGGTTGCCACGCGCAGCTCCAAGAACGCGTCGACGAGCGCCTGATGCATGAGCGCATCGCCCGCAGCCTGGTCGTCCTTCTGCGCCGCCTTGGCCGCCTTGCTCGCGTCGCTCCAGCGCTTATTGGCGGTGCGCAGGAAGGCGTCGCACACGCCGAGCGCGCGATGGAGCTCGGTGCGCCACATGGCCTGCTCGAAGGCGAGGGCTGCCTGCTCGGCGGCCTCTGTCGCTTCGGCCGAAGCTTCGCCTGCGGGAATGCATCCCGTGCGCACCGTGCTCGGGTCGCCGTCCTTTTTTGCAACGCCGTAGAAGCACGAACGCGCCAAGCGGTTGAACACGCCGGTAAGGAGCGTTCCCTCCTTGAGCACCGGGTCGATCACGCGCTTGTCGTCGCGGGCAAGGAGCGGCGTTCCATCGGGGTTCTTGCCCGTCTCGCGCAGATCGTATGCCTTAGGGCTGAAACTCACCGGCTTCTCGCCGAGGCCCAGCGAGAGGAAGTGGGCGCGCAGCTGTTCGGCGCTGTAGTGGTCGAGGAGCTCGCTTGCGGGCGGCGGCGGGGTCTTGGAGCTCGAGCTTGCCTTCTTGCCCATGTAGAGCACGTGATAGTTGGCCACGAGCGTGCTCTGCTGCATATTCCAGCCGAGCGCTTCCCACATCGCCGTCTGCGCGATGCCGTAGAAGTAGATGTTGTCCTGACCGATGAACTGGTACACGTGCGCCTCGGGGTCGCACCACCAGTCGCGCCAGTCGTGCGCAGCGTAACGCGTGCCGCCGGCCTGCTCGTCTGCCGCAAGCGCCGTGCGCGTGAAGCTGACGGGCGCCCAGAGGCTCTCGGGCCAGACCCAGCAGGTGAGGCCGGGGCAGCCGCATTCATCGGTTACGGGGACACCCCAGGCGATGTTGCCCGTAAGGCGGAACGGCACGAGCGCCTTGCCGGAGCGGAAGCGCACGCCGCCTGCTCCGAGCACCTCGTGCGCGTCGTCGCGTTCGCGCCAGCTCGGGAAGGTCACGGTGAACGAGCTCTTGTTGCCCTCGGGTTCTGTCACGGTGTGCGGCGGCAGCTCGCCCTCGATGGCGTCGAATGCCTCGCGGAACTTGTTCTGGATGTAGAGCTGCGGCGGGTTAAGCCACTCTTCGAGGGTCTTTACCACCACGGAGCGCACCGTCTCGTCGCCCTCGAGCTTCTTGGTGAAGCCTTTCAGGAAGTCGAGGTAGGACGGAAGGTCGAAATAGATGTTGTCCACGGGGCGAAGCTCCGGGGTCTCGCCGGTGAGCGCGCTCTTGGGCGCGATGAGCTCCTCCGGTTCGAACTGATGTCCCAGGTCGCACTCGTCCGCATAGGCTTTCTCGGACTTGCAGCCCTGGATGGGGCACCTGCCCGTGACCTGGCGCCCGTTCAGGAACTGCTGTGCCACCGGGTCGAAGAACTGCTTGGTTGCGCGCTTCTCGAGCACGCCCTGCTCCTTGAGGCGCAAGATGATCTCGTCGGTCATCTGCTCGTGAACATGCGCGGCGGGTTCGAGGGCGCTGCCACCGAAGAAGTCGGGCTCCACGTCGTAGCCGGTGAGCGTCGCGGCTTGGCTCTCGTGGTTCGCCTCCACATAATCGGAGATGCGCTTTTCGTAGCCCTGTTCGTCATGCAGCTTGCGATAGCTCTCCATGATAGGGCTGCCGTAGCAGTCGGTACCGGAGACGAACAACACGTTCTCGCGGCCGATGCGGTCGCGCAGGAAGCGCGCGTAGAAGTCGGCGGGAATGAAGACGCCGCCCACATGGCCGAAGTGCAGGTTCTTGTTGCCATAGGGCATGCCGGCCGTTACGATGGCGCGTTGCGGCCAGGTGGGGCGCGAATCTTTGCTCAGCTTGGATGCCATGCAGCCTCCCTGCTTTGGTCGAAACATCCAGATAAGCAACCATTATGGCACAGCACGCCAGATTCCGTGTATGCTTGGACACATGAGATGCCGAAGCAACATACACACGTTCGAGGACGATGATTTCCTCAAGCGCATGACCCAGTGCTCTGCCGTGACGTTCATCATCGGGTTGGCGGCGACGCTCGTGTTCGCGGTCGTGCTCGCCGTGTGCGTCCCCGGGGGCTTCGATGGCCTGCTCGTGGGGATTTTTTCCGAGGATGGACGTGGAATCATAGACTACCTGCTCTGGATTGCGTGGGTCGCGGTGGCGCTCGTGGTCTCGCTTGCGGCGCACGAGCTCGTGCACGCCATCTTCTTCAAAGCATTCGCTCCAGCGGGTACCCGCGTGTCGTTCGGTGCCAACTGGAAGCGCGGCATGCTCTACGCGTGCGCCGAGGGCATCGTGTACACGCGTAGGCAGTACCTCATCATCGCGCTTGCGCCCACGTTCGTCGTGACGCTCCTGGTGGTTGCAGCGGGGCTTGCGTGCGGCTGCCCCGTAGCGGGCGCCTTCACGGCGGTGCTCCATCTTGCCGGGTGCGCGGGCGACTGGGGGTACGTCCATGAGCTTCGTGCCGATCCTCTCATCACGCATTGCGAGGACACCTCGTACGGCGTGTGCTTCTACGGTGATGACGAGGATTGCGATGCCGACTTTGGCGAGGAACAAGAGGAGGTGCGCTCATGACGCGCCTGCTGCTCCATGCCTGCTGCGCCCCTTGTTCGCTCGAACCCGTGCGCCTGCTCTGCGAGGAGGGCTTCGAACCAACGATTTGCTGGACGAACCCGAACATACAGCCCGTTGAGGAGCACGATCGCCGCCTTACCGAGCTTCGGCGTTGGTGCGCGGTGGAGGGCATCCCGCTCATCGAGGCGGAGGAGGACGCTGTTCGATGGGAGCGCTCGGTGGCACCCATTGGCGCCGAGGCACGCGAGCGCCGGTGCCGCGCCTGCTATGCGATGCGCCTTACTGAGGCCTGCCGCGTTGCGGAGCGCGAGGGCTTCACCCATATCGCGACGACGCTCGCCGTCTCGCCGTATCAGCTGTTCGAAACCTGCAACGACGTGCTTTGCCGGCTCGCCTCGGCGCGCGGCCTCATGCCGGTAATCCGCGATTTTCGCCCCTGGTATCCCGAGGCAACGCGTCGTTCTCGCGAGCTCGGGATGTATCGGCAGAACTACTGCGGGTGCCGTTTTTCCGCTGCCGAGGCCGCGCTTGACCGCGCTCGCCTGCGCGATGAGCGCCGTGCCGCGAAGAAGCATTGACGTTTTCCAGCTCGAGCCTCGAAACAGTACCTTTTGGGCGCTTGGTTGGGTGGGTCGCCCTTGCGCTTCGCGGTGGCCTGCGGTCTTGCAGCATAATCGCCGCGCTGTTCCGTGCGCACCGATAGCCGTGCGCACCGGTAAAAAGGTACTATCTTGAGCGCTGGGCCGTCTTCGCCTTGTCCGGCGCTCCGAGACGGCCTTCAGTATGAGGCAAAGGCGCCCCTTTCACTCCCTGTCACTAGGATTAAAATGACTATCAGAACGCAATAGTCATTTTTTTGGAGGCTGAGGAATGGAACGCATGGCAGAGAGCGCGCCAGACAGCAGGGCGGAGGCCGCCAAGGCGGGCGCCAAAGCGGGCGGTGGCCACGCAGGGGCGGTGCTGGTCGTCATTCTCGCGATGACATTCATGGAGATTCTCGACGGCACCATCGTAAACGTCGCACTTCCCTCCATGCAGCAGGAACTCGGGGTGGATATGGCGTCCATCCAGTGGGTCGCAAGCATCTACAGCATCGTGACCTGCGCGGCGCTCCTCGTGTTCGGACGCCTCGGCGACATGTTCGGCAAGGTTCGCATCTTCCAGGTCGGCGTGGCACTCTTCACCGCCGGATCGGCGCTCTGCGCGCTTTCGAGAACGTTCGAGATGCTTGTCGTTGCTCGCGCCGTCCAGTCGCTTGGCGGCGCGGCTTCGCTCGCCAACAACCAGGGCATCATCACCGAGACCTTCCCAGACAGTCGCGGCCGCGCGCTCGGGCTCGTGGCGACGTTCACCGCGCTCGGCGCCATGTGCGGCCCCACGCTCGGCGGTCTCATCGTGGCGACGCTTCCGTGGGAGTTCATCTTCATCATCAACTTGCCCATCGGCCTCATCTCGTTTGTCGTCGGGCTCAAAGTGCTCAGCAACCGCCGCCCTGAGCACCGTCCGTCATTCGATGCGCTCGGCACGGTGCTGCTCATCCCCTCCATCCTGTTAATCTTCTTCGCCATTACGCTCACGGAACGCGGGGTCACGCCCTTTACCATCGGCATGCTTGCGTGCGGGATCGGGCTGCTCGTCGCCTTCGTCGTGGTGGAGAACCATGCGAAGTCTCCGCTCGTAACACTCGGCGTCTTTCGCGACGTTCGCTTCGTCATCGACCTCATCAACATGGCGCTCGTTTTCCTCGCCATGGCGGCCTATACGTTCATCTTCCCGTATTACCTGCAGGAAGCGCGCGGCATCGGCGCGGGTGTAGCTGGCCTTATCATGGCGTGCTATCCGCTCGTCAACTCCATCGTAGGCCCCATCTCGGGCGCCGTGTCGGACAAAGTGGGGTGCGAGAAGCCCACGCTCGTGGGGCAGATCATCTACACCTGCGGGCTCGCTATCATGGGCTTCGTGGCGCTCGATACGCCGCTCTTCGTGCTCATTCCCTGCATCATGTTTACCTCGCTTGGTAGCGCCATCTTCCAAGCCCCCAACAACTCCATGGTGATGGGGCACGCGCCCGAGGGGTCGCTCGGCTTCGTGGGGTCGCTCGGCAACCTCATGAGGTACCTGGGACAGTCCGTGGGCATCACGGTGGGTTCGGCGCTGCTCTACGGCGGCATGTCGCAGTCGATCGGCTATCCGGTCACAAGCTATATCGAAGGGCGCCCGGATGTATTCATGGACGGCATGCATCTTGCGTTCCACGTGGTTGCGGTCATCGTGCTCGTTAGCGTGGCGCTCGCGCTCGTTCGCGAGTGGCTGAACTATCGGGAGCGCCGCGCCAAAGCGGTTGCGACCGACGCCTCGGCGCGCTAACGGAGTGATGGTCGAATGCCAGCTATTTTTACGCAGCAGAACCGAGACGAGCTGTATCGCCGCATGATCGATGCGGGCTGGGACCAACTGGTGCGAAACGGGATCCGCTCCCTGCGCGTGGAGCAGGTCGCAGCGGCCGTGGGCATAGCCAAGGGCACGTTCTACCACTTTTTTGACTCCAAGGACGATTTCATCTACGCCATGCTCATGGAGAATCGCCAGCACGCGGTGGACGTGCTCGAGCGCACGCGCGAGGAGGCGGGCGCTCCGCTCGATCGCGCGCGCATACGCTCGTGGCTCGAGCTTCTTTGGCGGTCGGATCGAAACATCTTCCGCATCGCAACGGCTGAGGAGTACCGTTATCTCGTGCGAAGTCTGCCCGATGAACGGACGCTCGATCCCGCGTCCGACGGCGCGCTTGTGCGCTGGATCGTGAATGAGGTTGCCGACGCGCGGCCTGGGGTGGATGTCGCCGCCGTGCAGAACCTGCAGTTCGCGCTCGCGCTCACGCTGCTCAACCGCAGCCTTCTGCGTGCCGAGGCGCTGGAGCGCACCGTCGATGCCCTGATCGACGACACATTGGATGAGCTATTCGGCAGGTCTGGTTAAGCGCTGTCTGTCCTTGGATTCGGGCAGGGTTTTCGGGTGGGCCGCTGCTCGTCAGCGTTTGGAGCGCAGGTCACGCGGCACATAAGGTCGGTGCGGAGGTCGCGCTTCGTTAGTTCTTGCGACGCTAGTTGCATGCCGGTCGGCAGCAGACACTCGCGAACACGTACACACAGTAGCCGAAGAGCGCGGCGCATCCGGCACCGAGGAACACTCCGGCGAGAGCGATCGGGGTTATCTCGTGCATGACATGGTCTCCTTCCCGTGGCGGGCTCAAGGTGTTCGACACCCGCAGGATTCATGGTCGGAAGCCCGAATTCTTTCCCGCATGTTTCATCTGAAACATGCGAAATGCGGGCGAATCCAAGATTCCTCGGCAGCGACATACAAGTGTTACGGGGGTTCCACGGGCATGCCCTGCTGTCGAATTCAGTACAGCATGTGAGCGGTAAAGGTGGCATTAAGCTCGAGCGCCTGGATATTAAAATGTCATAAAGATGCAGGTAGGCAACGCATTACCCATGAAGGGCGAACGCGTTGCACCCCGCGTTGCCGCGCTATACTGGGGAGCGACGCGAAGGGAGGCGGCGGATGGGCGAGGTGAACGTACGGGCACCGCGACGCGAAGGAAGAATGGCGGCACGTCTTGGCGCCATGTGCGCGCTCCTGGCGTCATCGACCGCGATCGGGCTCGGTTTTCATGAGCTGGGCTTTACCGATTCGAGCATCATCTCGCTTTACATCCTGTCGACCCTGCTCACCGCTACGGTCACATCGGGACGCATGTACACGCTGCTTTCGTCTGCGCTCTCGGTGGTGCTCTACAATTTCTACTTCGTCGTGCCGCGCTTTTCGTTCGAGTCGCTCGACACGAGCTACCTGGTCACGTTCGCCATCATGTTCGTCGCCGCCATCGTCGCTTCGGAGCTCACGAACCATATCGCGCGAAACGCTCGCGAGGCGCGGCGGACGGCATATCGCACGAGTGTGCTCCTTGAGACGAACCAACTGCTTCAGCAGGCGGATGACCCCGGAAGCATCGCGCGAATAGCGTTGAGCCAGCTCTCGAAGCTTCTCGACGGCCCGGTGGCGTTCTATCCTGCCGAAGGGGACGGTCTTGGCTCGCCGCTGGTGCGCAACGGGGACGATGAGGCGATGCCGGCAGCAATTGCAGAGAATGCCCGTGTGGACGCATTGCGCGCGCTCCGGTCTACCAAGCTTGCGAAGGACGCCGCTTCGACGGGAGCCGCGCCCGCTTCCGCGTCGCCCGCGACCGCCGAAGCTTCGGAAATCGTTGCCATTCCCGTGGGAGATGGCTTATTCCTGCCCGTGCGCACGCACGACGAGGTGTTCGGCGTGGTGGGCATTCGCGCTGCAGAGCGCGACATCGACTCGTTCGAGCTTTCCATTGCTCGTTCGATCATCGGTGAGTGCGCGCTCGAGCTCGCTCGAGAGCGAGAGGCGCGCGAGCGTGAAGAGGCTGCCGTGCTCGCGCGCAACGAGCAGCTTCGAGCGAACCTGTTGCGCTCGCTTGGCCATGACCTGCGCACGCCGCTCACGACGATCTCGGGCGCAGCGGCGATTCTGCGCGGTGATTCCGGCCGTCTTGCGCCCGAGCAACGGCGCGCGCTTCTGGATGACGTGTACCATGACTCGCTTTGGCTCATCGATATGGTCGAGAATCTGCTCACCATCACGCATTTCGATGAGGGCACCGTCAAGCTCACCTTGAACTCCGAGCTCATCGATGACATCTTCGAAGCCGCTGTATCGCATCTCGCGAACCAGGCGGGCGAGCACCGTATCGTCATCGAGCCCGCGGAAGAGATCCTTCTCGTGCGCATCGATGCAAGCCTCATCATCCAGGTGCTCACAAACCTCGTGGGCAACGCCATCAAGTACACCCCGGCAGGTTCGATTATCCAGCTGTACGCACGGCGTGAGGGGGCGTTTGTGCGCGTGACGGTTGCAGACGACGGGCCGGGCGTGGCGGACGACGACAAGCCACATGTGTTCGATCGCTTCTATTCCGGTGCGAAGGCAGAGCGGCCGGCAGATGCGCAGCGGAGCTTTGGCTTGGGGCTCGCGCTCTGCCGTTCCATCGTTGAGGCGCATGGCGGCGCTATCGAGGTGCACGACAACGTGCCCCATGGCGCCGTCTTTTCGTTCACGCTTCCCGCAGAGGAGGTTGCGATTCATGGATAAGGAATCGAAGTTGGCGGCATCGGCCGGTGCAGATGGCGCGGCGCTCTCCGTCCTCGTGGTAGAAGACGATGCGGCGGTGCGTCGTCTTATCGCGACGGCGCTTGCCATGCATGGCTACCATGTGGAGGTCGCCGCTACAGGTGAGGCGGCGATTCTCGAGGCTGCGTCGCATGGGCCTGACCTCGTTCTGCTCGATTTGGGTCTTCCGGATGTGGACGGCATCGCCGTCATCAAGAAGCTGCGCTCATGGTCGAACGTGCCGATCATCGTGATTTCGGCGCGTATCGAGGAGGCGGACAAGATCGAAGCGCTCGATACGGGAGCGGACGACTATCTCACGAAGCCGTTTTCCGTGGAAGAGCTTCTCGCTCGCGTGCGTGCCTGGCAGCGACGTGCTCGCATGTCGCTCGGTGACGACCCAGGCGAGAGCGTGTTCGAGAACGGTCCTTTGCGCGTGGACTATGCGGCGGGATGCGCGTATCTCAACGGTGAAGAGCTGCATCTCACGCCCATCGAGTACAAATTGCTCGTCCTCATGTGCAAAAACGTGGGAAAGGTGCTCACCCACACGTACCTCACGCACGAGATTTGGGGCACGTCGTGGGACTCCGACATCGCGAGCCTGCGCGTCTTCATGGCAACACTTCGGAAGAAGATCGAGCGCGACCCCTCGCAACCGAAGCTCATCCAAACGCATGTGGGCGTTGGCTATCGAATGCAACGCCTCTAACGTCGCGGCCGCTCCAGGCGCCTTGCACAGCCGGGCATTAAGATGCCACAAAGATATGGCCAAACCCCTTGAAGCTGCTTTTTCACGTGACTAAGATGCTTTCGCAATCGCGGATGTGCTGCTGGCACCCCGCGATCAGGGAAGGAGAGGTTTCATGGGAAGCAGTTTGGGATCAGGGACCCCGGCATCCGTCGCAGCAACGGATCTGGATGCGCTCGATGCCATCCGCAAGGCACCCGTCGACGGCGTGTTCGGCCAACTTGAGACGGCGCGCGCGGGACTCGCCTCGGACGAGGCTGCCGTACGCCAGGGGCGCTTCGGAAAAAACGTCATCCAAAGCGAGAAGAAGAAGTCGCCCGTCATCGCGTTCCTCGCGAACTTCACACACCTCATGGCGGTGCTTTTGTGGGTCGCGGGCACCATCGCGTTCATCGCGGGGCTCCCGGAGCTTGGCGTCGCAGTGTGGCTCGTGAACATCATCAACGGCGTGTTCAGCTTCTGGCAGGAGGCGCGTGCGAGCCAGGCGACCGAGGCGCTCAAGAAGATGCTGCCGGCCTATGCCACGGTGATTCGCGATGGCCAGGAGCAGAAGATTCTGGCCGAGGATCTCGTGCCGGGCGATGTTATGCTCCTCGCCGAGGGCGACAAGATCTCTGCA